>JACQDI010000314.1 GCA_016201195.1 Acidobacteriota bacterium
GATAATGGCACCCGCCGCAACTGGCGAAGTAGGGACAGGGCGGCGCGACGCGCCACTCCGCCGGGGCTTCCATCGATACCGGGCGGGCCGTGATCAGGCCTGCCGATTCTTTCTCTGGCTCGACCAGCACCGTTTCGCCCGGCAACACGAACGGCACGAGGACCACCCGGCCGCTGGAGCGTGCCAGGCCCTGCCCGCCATACACGAGTTTTTCAATCTGCACCGGGAAGCTCATGCGGGTGTCGTGGGATAGCGCAGAGGCGCCGGCTGCAATACCCTGCAGATCTGCAGGGTTTTGCAGCCGGCTCCCCTGCGCTACCCTCTTAGAGTACTGTAGAATAAAACCTTCACTTCTGCCTCCTATGAAACCACGCGTGTTTTCGGCGATGCAGCCTTCGGGGAACCTGCACATCGGCAATTACCTGGGGGCGCTGAAGAACTGGGTGGCGATCCAGTATGACTACGAGACCATCTTCGGCATCGTCGACCTGCACGCCATCACCGTCTACCAGGACCTGCCTGACGCCCATGGGCTGGCTCAACCGCATGACGCAGTTCAAGGCCAAGGCCGAGCAGCAGGAATCGGTGGGCGCCGGGCTATTCCTCTACCCGGTGCTGATGGCCGCCGACATTCTGCTCTACCAGGCGGCGCTGGTGCCGGTGGGAGAGGACCAGTCCCAGCACCTGGAGCTGGCCCGCGACATCGCCCAGCGCTTCAATTCCACTTACGGGGAAACGTTTGTGGTGCCGGAAACCAAGCTGCCCATGGTGGGGGCGCGAGTGATGGGCCTCGACGACCCGACGGTGAAGATGAGCAAGTCGGCGCCCGGCTCGATGCACGCCGTGGCCCTGCTCGATCCGCCGGAGCGGATCAAGAAGGTCATCGGCCGGGCCACCACCGACACCCGTCCGGCGGTCGACTTCGACGATCTGGGCGAGGGCGTTACCAACCTACTCAACATATTCCAAGCCTTCAGCGGCTGGAGCGACGACCAGATGCGCCGCCACTTCACCGGCATGAACTACGCCGGGCTGAAGAAAAACGTCACCGAGATGGTGGTGGCGAGCCTCGATCCCATCCAGCGGCGCTACCGGGAGATCACCGCCGATCCCAGCTACCTACAAAAAGTACTCCAGGAGGGCGCGGCGCGGGTCTCGCCCATCGCCAACGCGACGGTCGAGCTGGTGAAGAGGCGAGCCGGCCTGTACGCTTGAGGTCCTCTGTTGCTCCTTACACGGTATTACGACTGCCTGGTGGACTGGAATGCCCGCCTTGGCCGGGAGATTCCGTTTCTGAAAAAGTTGATTCCCGGTCCCCGAGTATTGGTGGCGGCCTGCGGGACCGGGGGGCACCTGCCCGCCCTGGCCGCTGAAGGATTCGAAGCCCTGGGGATCGACGCCGACCCGGCCATGGTCGAGGTTGCTCGCTCGAAGGGTCCGGCCGAGCAGCGGCGGCTCGAAGAGTGCTCGCGTTTGGGCCGGACCTTCGACGCCGTGCTGTGCCTGGGCAACGTGCTGCCGGGCCTCGCCGAGGCAAACCAGATGGAAAGCGCTCTCGCCGAGATGCACGCCGTGCTCGCCCCCGGCGGCGTCTTCTTCACTCAGAATCTCAACTACGACCGCCGCTGGCGCGAGAAAACCCGCTTCTTTCCGCTGCTTTCCGGGCGCTGCGGTCAGGAAGAGGTCATCCTGTTCAAATTCGCCGACTACGGCGGCTCCCACATCGACTTCCACACCGTCTGGCTGGTGCGCGCGGATCCGGCCGGCGCCTGGCAGTCGACCACGGAGACCTCCCGCCAGCGCCCGGTTTTCCGCAAAGACCTGGAAAACACCTGCCACCTGATCGGCTTCCGGCCCCTGGAGACCTGGGGCAGCTACGCCGGGGAGCCCTTCGATCTCGATCGCTCGAGCGACTTGCTGCTGGCGGCGTGGAAGTGACGGAGGAGAGACGCAGCGAGGCGGGGATCCCATGAGCGACCAGCACATCTCTCTGCCGCGCTACTACGCGCTGGTTCGCGACAACGCCAACTTCCGCCGCCTGTGGCTGGCGCAGATCGTCAGCGAACTGGGCGACTGGTTCTACGTGGTCGCCATCTACGATCTGGTTTTTCAATTGACCGGCTCGGCGCAGATGATCGGGCTGGTCGTGCTGCTGCAAATCCTGCCCATGTTCTTCCTGGGTCCGACCGCCGGCGCGGTCAACGACCGGGTCAGCCGTAAGGCGGTCATGATTGTCGCCGACCTGACCCGCGCCGGGATCGTGCTCGCTATGGCGCTGGTGCACACCCGCGATCAGCTCTGGCTGCTGTATCTGCTGCTGCTATCCGAGATCGCTTCAGCGTCGTTTTTCGAGCCCGGCCGCTCGGCGGTGATTCCCAACATTGTGGCCGAGGAGGAGGTGCTGGCCGCCAACGCCTTGTCGGCGGCCACCTGGTCGTTCAACCTGGCGGTGGGAGCGGGCGTGGGGGGACTGGTGGTCCACTTCCTCGGCCGCAACAGCGCCTTCGTCATCAACTCGCTGTCTTTTCTGGCTTCAGCCGCCTTGATCTCCCGGATGCGCTTCGTCGAACCTCACCTGGCCGAACACCAAAACCCGACCTGGCTTGACATCCTCGGCCTCGGTCCGGTGGTCGAGGGAATCGGTTACGTGAAGCGCGACCTGCGGCTGGTTTCCCTGCTCTTTCTCAAGTTCGGCCTGGGCTTCGTGGGAGCGACCCTGGTGATACTGCCGCTGGTGGCCGAGCACGAATTCCACGTTGCCGGCGCGGCAGTGCTGGGGATGAGCACGCTGTTCATGGCCCGCGGCCTGGGGGCGCTGCTGGGACCCTTTGTCGCCGGGCGCCTGGCCGGGTCGAGCGAGCCCCGCTTGCGCCTGGGCGTGCTGGCCGGCTTCTTGACCATGGCCGCCTTCTATCTCCTGTTCAGCCGGGCGCTTTCACTGGTGGGGGCTTCGGCTTGTGTGGTTGCCGCGCATGCCGGCGGCTCCACCATCTGGGTTTTCTCCACCACGCTGCTGCAACTCAATACCGAAGACCGCTTTCGCGGCCGCGTCTTCGCCGCCGACTTCGGCCTCAACATGCTGGCATCCTCGCTGTCGGCCTACCTGGCGGGGTTTGCCATCGACCGCGGCCTTTCGCCCCGCGCGGGGGCGGCGGTTCTGGGCTGCGTCATGTTCCTCCCCGCCGTCGCGTGGGCCCTGGCACAGCGTCTGTGGCGGGAGCGTTGAATTCTTTACATCCTTCGCTGCCTTGCTAGAAGCGTTCTTGACCCAAGCACCACCCCGGTTGTTGAACCTCAGAACCGGCACGTCGACTGCAGTTTTTCTTAAAATCGTACCGGTGCTGATAGCCAAATCTCCGGGACGGCTTTGTAGGGAGACTTCTCGGCTCAGTCCCCACTATTCGTTTTCCGCCCCAAAAACAGCAAGCATTTGAGAACTGTGATACTCTCAATCCAACGCAACAGAGGAGGGCCTATGATCTGCGAATGCGTCGGCGCCTACCCGCTGCTCGAAGGGGTAAACGTCTTTATTATTTAACCGTTTACCGCAAATAGCACTCAGTTCAAAAGCCTCGTCGAGACGGTTTGCGGCAGCACCGATGGAGAATTTCAATCCTTTAGGGCAGACGAAGAGACAAGCTTTGCAGGGCCGCGCTTACAGGACAGAATTGACTCTTACATCAAGAAGGCCCATATTTTGCATCGCCGACCTCACCGGAACACGAAACGAGAACACACTGCTTGAGGTCGGTGCGGCCTACACCCTAAATATCCCTGTAATCCCCGTGTCGGAGGGAGAGCTTCCATCCGACATTCGAGGTAATTTGCGCGTCACGCTTGATGCGGGGCAGATCGAGAAAGAACCGGCCCAGAAGGAGTTCATGAAGGCTTTGAAACGGCGGTTGCAGGAAGCCACGAAGGAAATCGGACTTCACAGCACGTCTCAGTTTATTGCCTTTGGATACGAAACGCGTCGCAATGTCGATTCTTATACCCTTATCAAAGGCAGCCAGCGGCGGATCGACATACTGACCACAAATCTCGGCTTCGTGGTGAACGAAGAACTTAAGCACGGCCTGAATCTGCCGCGAATGACCGTTCTTCAGATGCTGGCTTCCACTCTGCAGTCAAAACCATCAGGAATTCCGCAGGCGCAGGAGCCCACCCGGGACGCGCCTGCGGCCTGCTTTTGGCCGTCGCCTGCAGCGCTTCGTTAGGCGAAACCTTCTCATGCTCACGCTCGGTCGCGGGCTAGCCTGCCACGACGGCGATGGCCCCAGTTGCGACCGAGGCCACCGCAACGGGCGTGCCGAGCCCGAGGGTGCCGACGGCCGCGCCCACGTTGAAGCACCCGAGAGCGTAGCCCGCGAGCCGGAGCCAGCCCCCAGGCGACATCCGCTGCCAGGACTCGAGTCCCTCGTAGTAGAGGGGCCTCCGCCTTGCGCGCGCCACTGTCTTCTCGAGTGAGAAGCCCGGCCGCGAGAGCATCCGGACAGCGTCGCCGCGGTGCTCGTCGACCCATACCCATAGGCGCTGGACCTTTCGGTCGGGGATCCCAAGCTTGGTTGTCAGGTACACGTGATCAACGGCCAGGCAGGCGGCGTTTTCGCGGAAGCTGAAGTCTCTCAAGTGCTGGGCGAGCCCTCCGACCGCGGCAGTCACGCCCGTCTGGTCGATGTGGTGCATCGCCACGGAAGCCGCGTCAAAGAGCACGTCCTTCACTAGCTCCGCCCGCCGTTCGTCCCCGGCCTCCTCCGCTAGGAAGAACTGTTGGAAGCTGTCCTCCATGACCGCGCACGTGTACTCGAGCAGACCGGCGTCGACCTTCTTGATTGCAGAGGCGAAAGCATGGTCGCCCGAGGTCCTCCTGGCAAGTTCGAGGAAGGTGATCGCCTTTCGCTGCCTAGTTTCCTTAGAATTGGTCATTTCGTACCTCTCTTTCGATGCTCGGCAGTGCCGAGCGCTCCATCACTCCCACTGCGTAACCGTCCATAGAAGCTGTCCTTCTGAACCCGCAGAAAAACGCCTAACTCACACCTCCCAGAGATCCGCGCACTCCCAGCGGTAACGTCCTCGATTAGACCTCACCCCACCCTCCCAGTCAAGTGATCGGAGCCGATCGCCACGCAAACCACACGGCCGCGCTCGCACCGCGTCTCACCAAGCCGTTTGCGTAAGATCCAACCTCCACGCGTCCTTCCCGCCGCCGATCCTCTTCGACCGCCCCACTGCCAAGCCCTCGGCCATTCTCGAGACAAGGCCCGCAAAATTGCGCGACTCCTGACTCCTGTCCGCCGCTATCGGACGACGATGGCCCACGAATCCCGCGCCCGAACCTCCCCGACCACGCGCGCTACGACCCCGGCCGCCTCCAGTTCCTCGGCCAGCGCGGCGGCGCTTTCCCGGCTTACCGAAATCAGCAAGCCGCCGGAGGTTTGCGGATCGTACAGCAGGTTCTCCACCTCCTCCGGAAGCGCCGTGGCAAACCGCAGCGCGCAGGAGACGAACTCGCGGTTGTTTTTCAGACCCGCCGGGATCGCCCCCTGCCTCGAATAGTCCAGCGCCCCCGGCAGGAATTCTATTTGAGCATGATCGATATCTAGAGTGAGCCCGCTGCCCTGGGCCATCTCGCGGGCGTGTCCCAGCAGCCCGAAGCCGGTGATGTCGGTGCAGCCGTGAACCGGATACTTCAGCATCACCTCGCA
>JACQDI010000315.1 GCA_016201195.1 Acidobacteriota bacterium
GCAGGATTCTCTCCACATCCGTGCCCACCAGCCGCACCGTCCCGGCGCGCACCGCCTCCGGGCGCTCGGTTTTTTCACGTAGCACCAATACCGGCTTGCCCAGCGACGGCCCCTCCTCCTGTACCCCACCCGAGTCGCTGAGAATCAGGTAGGACCGCATCATGAGGTCCACGAACGGGACGTACTCGAGCGGCTCCAGCAAATGGATGTGCGCTCGCCCGGCCAGCAGCCGCCCCACCGGCTCCTGCACATTGGGGTTGCGGTGCACCGGGTAGACGATCTGCACGTCCGGCCGGTCGGCCAGCGCGGCCAGCGCCCGGCAGATGCGTTCAAAGCCGTCGCCGAAGCTTTCGCGCCGGTGAGCGGTCACCAGAATCGTCTTCCGTCCGGAATCGAGAAACGGCCACTCGGGGCGGGCCAGGCGCCCCGTTTGCAACTTTCCGCTGATGTAGAGGACCGCGTCAATCACCGTGTTCCCGGTGACGAAAATGGACCCGGCCGGCGCCCCTTCGGCGCGCAGGTTCTGCGCCGCCTCCTCCGTGGCCGCAAAGTGCAGATCGCTGACCTGGGTGGTCAGCACGCGGTTGATCTCCTCCGGATACGGCTGAAACTTATCCCACGTGCGCAGCCCGGCCTCCACGTGGGCTACCCGGACGCGGGCGTAAAAAGCGGCCAGGGCCGCGCAGAACGTGGTGGTCGTGTCGCCCTGCACCACCACCAGGTCGGGACGCTCCCGCTCCAGCACCGGTTCGAGCGCGCCTACCGCCCGCGCCGTCAACTGCGCCAGCGTCTGGTCCGCCAGCATGATGTCCAGGTCGTGGTGCGGCGCGACGCCAAACGCGGACAGCACCTGGTCCAGCATCGAACGGTGCTGCGCGGTCACGCACACCCGCACCTCAAACCGCTCCGGATTCTGCTCCAGGCACTTGATCAGGGGGCACAGCTTGATCGCCTCGGGCCGCGTGCCGAAAACAAAAAGGACCCGCATGATTCAGTTCGGCATGCTCAGTTCAACAGGGCTGAAAACCGCTTCAGCTCTTGCAGCGTCTTTTTCACTTCTTCGGCGTCCGCCGCCTGCGGATTCAAGAACAGGTAGGACTCCAGATCCTGCCGCGCCTGCCGGTAGTTCTGCAGCCGGTATTGAATCAGCCCCCGCTGCTTCAGATCCTCGCCCGAGGCCGGCGTAATCGCCAGGATCATCTCCACCACTCGCAGCGCCTTCTGGAGTTGCTGGCGGTGGAGATAAATGCCTCGCAGGTTGTTCAGCATCCGCAGCAGGATATATCGTTTGTCCACCGCCGCCAGGAAGTCGTTCTGGAACGGGACCTTGCCCTGATACATGCGCTCGAACATTTCCCGGCACTCCGCCGGGGTGACGGTGCGCCCGTCATGAAACGGATCGAGAAACATCGCCTGGTCGCGATCCTGGTACTTCACCAGAAAATGGCCGGGCAGGCCCACGCCGAGCAAGGGCAATCCCAACCGCCGGCCGACCTCCATGTACACCACCGAAAGCGTGATCGGAATACCCGTCTTGCGCTCGAGCACCTGGTTCAAACAACTGTTCTTTGGATCGTAGTAATCCTGCTCGTTGCCGTGGAAACCGCATTCCCCGGCCAGAAAGGACCGCAGGGCGCTGACTCGCCACACGGTGTCCATCTGGGCCTCCACGGCCGGGGCCGCCTCCGCCGCCAGCCGGTCCAATCGCGCCACCTCGGCGTCCAGGTTCAAATCCGGGTATTCGGTACGCGCCAGCATCAGGGCGCCGCGGCCCAGATCGATCTTTTCCTCGGTTTGCGCCAGCAGCGGGCCTAACTCTTTTGCTTCCACCAGCACCCAGTGTAGCAGGCCTCCCCGAAAGCAGGATATATGACTCCCACGTTTGACAGCCTAATACAGCATTTTCTCATCCAAGGATGAGCCTGAAGGGAGGAGAGGGGTGAGGATGGCCAGGGCTCCTTTCTGTTGATGAGTAAGGAAGAATAGTCGTAGTCGAGGCTGTGGGAATGTGGGAATCGCGAAGCGATTTCCAAGGGCGGTGGGAAGCGAGGGAAACCGGATGTTGGTTTTCCTCGCTTTCCACGGCCCGTCATTTCCACAGCCGC
>JACQDI010000316.1 GCA_016201195.1 Acidobacteriota bacterium
CCGCTCACTCCCGCATTGATGACGCGGTAATGGTGGCCCTTACGGGCCAGACCGCGCTCCAGTACCGCCGGGTAGTTGGCATCATCGTTAACGCCTAGCCCCGCCGTCAGGCTGTCGCCGAAGGCGACGATAGCGGGACGATTGTCGGGCGTCGGCGCCGCCTTAGGCGATGCGGAAGACACCCGTTCCACCTGCGCCTCCTGGCCGCAGCCAACCATCAGCAAAGCCATGACCCACACATAACGCATGTCATAATAAGTTTAGCGTCCTTTCGGGTTATGACCAATCCCGTCGCCATCATCGAGGTAACAAACGTAACCAAGTCCATCGTCAGCGGCGCGCGGCGCGTGGACATCCTGCGGGGCATCGACTTCCATGTCCCGCGCGGCCAGTATGTGGCCATCATGGGTCCCTCCGGCTCGGGTAAGAGCACCCTGCTCGGCCTGCTTGCCGGTCTCGATTCGCCGACCACGGGCAGCATCGTCCTCGACGGGGAAGAGATCACCGGCCTTGGGGAAGATGAGCTGGCCCTGCTGCGCGGCCGCAAGATCGGGTTTGTCTTCCAGTCCTATCACCTGATTCCAACCCTCACCGCCGAGGAGAACGTCCTGCTGCCGGCGGAGCTGGCCGGCAACGGCCACGTCCGCGACGCGCGAGGCCGCGCCTGCGAACTGCTCGAAGCGGTCGGCCTGCTCGACCGCCGCACCCACTATCCGGTGCAGCTCTCCGGCGGCGAGCAGCAGCGCGTCGCCCTGGCCCGCGCTTTCATGGTCCGCCCGCCGATCCTGCTCGCCGACGAGCCGACCGGCAACCTCGACTCCGCCAACGGCCACCAGGTCCTCGAGCTGCTCCTCACTCTGAACCGGCAGCAGGGAACCACGCTGCTGCTGGTGACCCACGACCAGGAGCTGGCCGCCAACGCCGATCGCCGCCTGATTCTGCGCGACGGCCGGATTGTGAGCGACGAGACATGACCGCTCCGCTCGCGCTGGTGATGGTGTGGCGGGATGCCCGCGCCTCGGCCGGCAAATTCCTGTTCGTCGTGCTGGCCGTGGCTGCCGGCGTGGGCGCGCTGACCGGGGTGCGCGGGTTCAGCCGGGCGTTTCGCAACAGCCTGCTGCGCGAGGCTCGCACCCTGATGGCCGCCGATCTGTCGGTGCGCTCCTTTGCTCCGCCTTCGCCCGAGCAGCAGCAGGTGCTCGACCGCCTCGCGCGCCGCGGCGTTGCCGTCACCCACATCACCGAGACCCTCTCCATGATGGCCCCCCCGAGCGCTGCGCCCCCGGTCATGGTTTCGATCAAAGCAGTGGACCCGGCGCTCTACCCCTTTTACGGCACAGTCCAGCTCGATCCGCCCGCGCCTCTGAAAGACGCCCTGACTGCCTCGACCATCGTCATTTCCGACGACTTGCTGCTGCGCCTGGGGATTTCCTCGGGCCAGACGGTGAAGCTCGGCTCAGCCGAGTTTCGCATCGCCGGCGTGGTGCGCCAGGAGTCGGACCGCATGACTGGCAGCCTCAACGTCGGCCCCCGGGTGATGATCACGCGCGAGGGTCTGGACCGCACCGGCCTGATGAAGTTCGGCAGCCGCGCCTCCTACCGCGTCTTGCTGCGTCTGCCGCCGGCCGGTGTGAGCGTGGGCCAAGCGCGCCGCGCGCTCCGGCGCGTGTTCGGAGAGGGCAGCCGCATCGCCGATTTTCGCCAGGCCCATCCGGCCATCGAGCGGGCGCTCGAACGGTCGACGACCTTCCTCAGCCTGGTCAGCCTGATCGCTCTCATCGTCGGCGGCCTGGGAGTGGCCACCGCACTGCATTCTCATCTCCAGCAGAAGATGGATTCGATCGGCATCCTCAAATGCCTGGGGGCGCGCTCAGGCCAGGTGATCCGCATCTACTTGCTGGAGGCCTTGGGCCTGGGGCTCGCCGGCAGCGTGGCCGGCATCCTGCTCGGCTACTGGGTGCAGTCCGCCTTTCCGCGGCTGATTCAGAAATTCTTTGTGGTGTCCGTGGCCGTGGAATGGGCGACGCCGGCGGCTCTCGAAGGCCTCGCCGTGGGCGTGCTGACCACGCTGCTGTTCACCCTGCCTCCGCTGCTCCAGATTCGCCGCATCAAGCCGTCCGACATCTTCCGCCGGGAGATGCCCGAGGCGCGCCCGCCCTGGCGGGTGCGGCTGCGCGCCGCCCGCGCCTCGCTTGCCATCGGCGCCGTCATCCTCGCCGGCCTGGGCGCCATCGCCGCCTGGCTCTCCGACTCCCCGCGCCTGGGACTGATCTTCCTTGGCGGCATCGTCGCCGCCTTGCTGGTTCTTTCCGCGGTGGCCTGGCTGTTGCTGCGCGCCCTGCGCGCCCTGCCCGATCTCATCCCCTGGCGGCTCCCCACCGCTCTCCGTCATGGTATGGCTAATCTCTATCGCCCGGGCAGCCACGCCTCCGCCATCCTGGTCTCCATGGGTGTCGGGGTTACCTTCACGCTCACCGTCTACCTGGTGCAGCATTCGCTGCTCGCCCAGTTGATGAGCACCGCGCCTCCCGACATGCCCAACGTGTTCTTCATCAACATCACCAACAAGGAGCGTGATGGGGTGGCCGAGCTGATCCGCACTCAGCCGGGAGTGGAAACCGCCCGTCCGCCGGTGCCCCTGATCGCGGCGCGGCTGCGGAGTGTGAACGGCGCCCCGGTCGAGCAGCTTCCCTTGCAGGGCTGGGGGCGCCGCTTCCAGGGCGTACGCCAAGTCACCTGGTCGGAGACCCTCCCAAGGCACACTGAGGTGACCGAGGGCTCCTGGTGGAAGGGCCGCCCCGCCGGAGTCGAAGTTTCCGTCGATGAAGAGGCCGCCCACATCCTGCGTCTCCACTCCGGCGTCCAGCTCGAGTGGGAGATGTCGGGCCGGAAGGTGATGGCCCGCGTGGCCGCCATTCACCGCGCGGAAGTGACCCGCTTCGGAGGGAGCTTCGAATTCATCTTCAGCCCGGGCGCGCTGGAAGGCCTGCCCACCGCCTACTACGCCGCCGCCCGCGTGCGCGCCCGCGATGTCGGCTCACTCCAGAAAGCGGCCTTCGAGCGCTACCCCACCGTCACCGTGATCAACGCCGCCGACGTGCTCCAGACCGTGCAGCAGGTGATCGACCAGATCGCGCTGGTGGTGCGCTTCATCTCCGCGTTCGCCATCCTGGGAGGCGTGATCATCCTCGCCGCCGGGGTCGCCGGCACGCGCTTCCGCCGCATCCGGGAAGTCAGCATCCTGAAAACCCTCGGCGCCACCCGCGGCCGCGTGGCCCGCATTTTCTCGGTCGAGTTTGTCATTCTCGGCGCCGTGGCCGGCCTGTTCGGCAGCCTCCTCGCCACCGGCCTGTCGAGCGTGGTGCTGCGCCGCCTCATGGAAGCCCGCCTCGACTTCAACTGGCCCGCCAACCTGGTCGCCATCCTCACCACAACCGCCCTGGCCAACCTCGCCGGCTGGATGGTCAGCTTTCGCATCCTCGGCCAAAAGCCGCTGGAAATCCTCCGAAGCGAATGAATATGTCTTTGCGCCCTTTGCCCCCTTTGCGTCTTTGCGTGATGCTTTTCCTGCTTTTCGTTCTTCCCGCGGCGGCTGCTATCGAAGCCGGCGTTGGCAAGGCGGACCTCACGCCCCCGATCGGCACCCCGCTGGCCGGCTACGGGGCGCGCGTAGGGGGACCCTCCACCGGCGTCCACGACCCGCTGGAGGCCCGCGCCGTCGTGCTCTCGAACGGCGTCGAGAAAATTGCCCTGGTCGCCGTCGATCATCTCGGGTTCGATCACGCCATGGTCGAGCGCGTGCGCGCCGCGGCCGAGAAGAGCGGGATCGCCCGTGACCACATCTTCGTCATGTCCTCGCACACCCACGCCGGGGGCGGAGCCTACCTGGAGATCTTCCCGGAGCTGGCCGGCAAGTTCGACCGCAAGATTCAGGAGTTCTACGAGCAGCGCGCCGCGGATGCGATCGTCGTCGCCGCCCGCGCGCTCCGCCCGGCGAAGATCGCCATCGGCGCCGGCGCGGTGGCGGGCTTGAGCCGCTTCCGCTCCTCCTGGCCTCCCGGCGGCGGCCCCATCGATCCGGAGGTCGGTGTCATCCGCATCGACGACGCCGCAACCAACCAGCCGTTCGTAGTTCTGATGAATTTCGCCGCGCATCCCACCGTGCTCGGCGCCAAAAACTTTCAGTTCTCCGCGGACTACGTTGGCTACGCCCGCCAGGCTGTGGAGCGCTTTCTGGGCGGCGCCGTGATGGCGCTGTTTGCCAACGGCGCCCAGGGCACCGTGGCCCCACGTCCCTTTCGCGGTGCCGACGAATTTGCCCGCGCCGAAAATATGGGCTTGATCCTCGCCGCCGAGGTCTTCAAGGTCGTCCAGATGATCGAGCCGAAGGACTCGGTCGAGATCCAGCTCGCCCGCACGCCGCTGACACTGAAGCCCCAGATGCCCGCCAGCTTTCCTCCAGGCCGCACTCTGGGTGATACCTATTCATCCGAGGTGAGCGCCCTGGTTTTCGATCGCCGCTTCGCCTTTGTGACCATCCCCGGCGAGCTGTCGAGCATTCTCAATGCCTCTGTGAA
>JACQDI010000091.1 GCA_016201195.1 Acidobacteriota bacterium
GCCGGGGAGCCGTACACCGCTCTGTCCGGATCCATGATGCTGCCGGAAGTCGTGCAGGCGATGGAGTACGCAGCAAAACAGCAGGTTCGCTTGAACGATGTGCACGATGCCGTGGGGGAACGGATCGCGTCATTGATCGGGTGTGAAGCAGCGATGGTGACCGCAGGCGCCGCGTCCGCGCTCGCCTTGGGCACGGCGGCTTGCATGACGGGAACGAATCACGACCTGATTCGCCGCCTCCCGGACATCACCGGCATGAAGACCGAGGTGATTATCCAGAAATCGCATCGTTACGGCTACGATCATGCGGTGCGCAACTGCGGCATCCGGTTCGTCGAAGTGGAAACGCGTGACGAGCTCGAGCGCGCGATCCATGCCCAGACGGTGATGATGTTGTTCTACAACCGGCACGACCCGATCGGGCAGATCAAGGCCGCCGAATTCGCGGAGCTCGGCAAGAAGCACAGCATTCCAACGTTCAACGACTGTGCCGGGGACGCGCCGCCGGCCGAGAATCTATCCAAGTTCATCAAGATGGGATTCGACCTGGTGACCTTCTCGGGCGGCAAGGGACTGCGGGGACCGCAGAGCACCGGTCTGCTACTAGGCCGCAAGGACCTGATCCGCGCCGCCCGGCTGAATGGCCCTCCGAACAGTGACGCCATCGGCCGCGGCATGAAAGTGAACAAAGAGGAAATGCTCGGGATGCTGGTGGCGCTGGAAGTCGCGCTGAAGCGCGATCCCGACGCCGACTGGCGGGAGTGGGAGAAGCGGGTGAAATTGATTGCCGATAGCCTGGCGACGCTGAAGGCAGTCAAGACGGAAATGTTCGTTCCCGAGGTGACCTATCGCGTCCCGCACCTCCGCATTATTTGGGGTGAGACCGCCCTGAAGATCACACCAGTGGAGCTTATCCGCCGGCTTCGCGAGGGAGAGCCTTCCATCGAAGTCCGCTCGAGTCCCAAGGACTGCGTCGAGGTCGGCGTTTGGCTGCTTCAGCCTGGCGAAGCACAAATCGTCGCCCGGCGGATCCGTGAGATTCTGAAAAGTGCGGCCTGACCCAACCTGGGACCTCGCATCCGCACCAGTTTCTCGTAGAGGCGCGCGTGAATCGCTGCGGATCGGGTAACCATAGCGACCCTATTCATCCCTCGGGTTGGCCCAAAAGCCAACCTAAATCTGCAAGTTACGGCCCCAAATGATCGATGCCCCTGGTAAGCCTGCGGAAGTACGCGGAACATCGCGGCGTCAGCCACACGGCTGTACAGAAAGGCATCCGCCACAGGGACGCATCCGGATGACGCACCGGCTAGCAAAGCTTGACTACGAGGAGCGCTCAGGAAAGCTGGTCGATGCAGAAGAGGTGACCAAGGCAGCATTCGATGACGCGCGGGTGGTTCGGGACCGATTGTTGACTATCGCGGACCGCATCGCGTCTCTGCTCGCGGCGGAGTCGGATTCGAAAAAGGTCTATAACATACTTGCCAGCGGGATACGAGATGCGCAGTTCGAGTGGGATAGCGGCCCTATGGTACCATCCAGGTGAGGCGTGCGGACTCTTTTCAAGATTGCGGGGGGCTTGGTCGCGCTCTACCTGGCCCTGCTGGGGGGGTTGCTGGCGGCTATGTACCAGCCGCCGGCGCGCTTTGCCCGGATCGTCTCTAAGGTGCCGGGGCCGGTGATGCGGATCGTACCGTTTCCGCCGCTTTGGAGGAAGGCCCGGGCCGGACGACTGCAAACGGGCGACCCCGCACCCGACTTTGAGCTGCCGACCCTCGACAAGCAGTCCCGCGTGCGGCTCTCGTCGCTTCGGAGCAGCCGGCCGGTAGTGCTGGTCTTCGGCAGCTACACTTGACCGCCCTTCCGCCGGGAGGTTCCCGCGCTCAATAAACTCTATCAGGAATACAAAGACCGGGTCGCGTTCTACGTGGTGTACATCCAGGAGGCTCACGCCAGCGACGTCTGGCAGGTGCAACAGAATATCCGGCACAACGTCGTCCTCGCCAGTCCTAAGGATTTCGAGGAGCGCAGCGTGGTGGCCGGCGCCTGCGTGCGGAACCTGGGCATTCAGATCCCGGCCGTGATCGACGATTTTCAGAACTCCACCGAAGCGGCCTACACGGGCTGGCCGGACCGGCTGTACTTGGTGGACCGCGAAGGCCGCATCGCCTATAAGAGCGGGGCCGGCCCCTATGGATTCAGGCCGCGCGAACTGGCCGCGGCGCTGGAACGAACAGTCGCCGGCGGCCGGTAGCTCCCACGATCTACGTTCCACGATCTACGATCTAGTGAGATAATCAGGACATGACCTCCTCGATCCTGGTCCCCATGGTCATCGAGCAGACCCCTCGCGGGGAGCGGGCGTTTGACATCTACTCGCGGCTGCTCAAAGAGAACATTATCTTCCTGGGCACCCCGATCGACGACAACATCGCCAACATGATCATCGCCCAGCTTCTGTTCCTGGAGGCCGAGGACGCGCAACGCGACATCTCGATCTATATCAATTCTGCGGGCGGGTCGATTACGGCGGGGCTGGCGATCTACGACACGATGCAGTTCATCAAGCCGGACCTGACGACCATCTGTCTGGGCCAGGCGGCGTCCATGGCGGCCGTGCTGCTCGCCGCCGGTAAGAAGGGCAAGCGTTTCGCGCTGCCTCACTCGCGAATCATGATCCACCAGCCGTCGATTCACGGCCTGGCCGGCCAGGCTACCGACATCGACATCTACGCCCGGGAGATCCTGCGCATGCGGGACACGCTGAACCAGTTGCTCTCCACCCACACCGGCCAGACGGTGGATAAGATCAGCCACGATCTGGACCGGGACTACATCATGGAGCCAAGCGAGGCCATTCACTACGGGATGATCGACGCGATCATTGAGCACAGGGAGCTGGTGCCCAAGCCCACAGAAGTCTGATTTGGTGATTTTGTGATTTGGTGATTTGGTGATTTGAAAACCCCCGCAGCCGGAGCTGATGGTTTTGAAATCAACAAATCACCAAATCATAAAATCACCAAATCAGCGTCCCTTGCTCCTGAGCCACGACTCGATCGGTCTTGACGGATACGCCGGCGTATAGGGGAAGTCGATGCGGCGGCCGGCGGCGGCGGATTCGTAGCAGGCGAACATCACTTCCAGCACGGCCCGGCCGTCCTCGCCGGTCTCGAGCGGCGGCTTGTCGTTGAGAACGCAATCGACAAAGTGGGCCATCTCGTCGGGGTAGCCGTACTGCCACCACTCGTCGAACAGGGGCATGGTCCAGCCTTTGGTGTCGGGCGCCTTTTCCACCGCGTAGCCGTAGCCTTTCTCGCTGTAGGTGAGCATGGAGCTGCCGCGCACCAGGTCGCAGTAGATCACCCCGTCCGAGCCGTGGATCTCGAGCGCATCCTCGATGCCGCCGCGCTTGGCCCAGCTATTCTCGATCACTGCCACCGCGCCGCCCTCGAACTCGATGATGCCGGTCGAGTCGTCCTCTCCCTTGGTGCGGTTGATGTGGACGTAGGTGTTCATCGACGCCATCACCGACTTGACTTTTGGCTTGTTGAGCAGCCAGCGGGCGCACTCGGTGCCGTGACAGCCCATGTCGAACAGCGCCCCGCCGCCGGAGCGCTCCATGTCCCAGAACCAGTCACTGTGCGGGCCGAAATGCTTCTCGAGCTGGCGGATGTGGAAGACTTTGCCGATCCCGCCCTCGTCGACGATGCGCTTGGCGCGGACGTACTTGGGAGCGAAGCACAGGTCCTCGGCGTACATCAGCTTCACCCCGGCTTTTTTGCAGGCGGCGATCATCTGATCGGCTTCGGCGAGCGTCATGGCCAGCGGCTTCTCGACCACCACGTGCTTGCCCGCCGCCGCCGCATCGACCACCAGGGTGCAGTGCAGGTAGTTCGGCGCGCCGACAGTCACCATGTCGATTTCTTTCAGCTCCAGCATGGCTCGATGATCGGCAAAGGTGCGGGGGATCCTCCACTTCGCGGCAAACTTCTCGCGGCTCTGCTGGTCGGGCGAGGCGCAGGCTACCATCTGCACGCGCGAGTTTCGCGCCATTGCGTCAGCGTGCAACTCTGCGGAAAAGCCGGAACCGATGAGGCCGAGGCGGACTTTGTCCATTGGTGTCTCCTTCGGGAATTGAGGAATTTAGGAATTAAGAAATTGAGGAAAACCAACGGGCGCCGGTGTGCTTTGCTCAATTTCTTAATTTCTCAATTCCTCAATTCCTAGTAAGATAACATGTGTGGCCTCCACGGTTCCCGAGCTCGCGCTTTCCCCGGCGGTGATCGCCGCGATGGATGGCGTGCGGGAGTGCCTGCAGTTTTTCACCCGAGAAAAACGCTGGATCAACGAGCGCCACCTGGAGTTGTGTCGCATTCCCGCGCCCACATTTCAGGAACAGGAGCGGGCGGCGTACCTGGCCCGGCTGCTCGCCGAGCTGGGGCACGAGGCGCAGATCGACCGGGCCGGCAACGCTGTGGCGGCGGTGATTTACGACCGCAGCGCGCCGTTTGTGGCCCTGACCGCGCACATGGATACGGTGCTCGCGCCGCGCACCCCCGGCGATATCGCGCTGCGCCCGGGCGGCATCCTGGCCGGCCCCGGTGTGGCCGATAACGGCGCCGGGCTGGCCGCGTTGCTGGCCATCGCCAAGGCCCTCAAGTCGAACGGGCCTTTGCGCGAGTCGACCCATAACCTGCTGCTGGTGGCCAACGTGGGCGAGGAGGGCGAAGGCAACCTCTACGGCATGCGCTACCTGTGCCAGCACTCCTCTTATGCGCGGCGCATCTGCGCCTACCTGGTGCTCGACGGGGCGGCCACCGACCACATCACCACCCAGGCGCTGGGCAGCCGGCGCTTTGAAATCCTGGTCACCGGACCGGGCGGGCATAGCTGGAGCGACTACGGCATGGTCAATCCGGTGCATGCGCTGGCACGGGCCATCGCCCTCTTTTCCGATACGCCGCTGCCCGATGGCTGGCGCTCCTCGATCAACGTGGGGACCATCGAGGGTGGGTCCAGCGTGAACTCGATTCCCGGGCAGGCGCGGGCCAAGGTGGATATCCGCTCGGAGTCGAACCGCGCGCTCGACCAGATTGTGGCCGCGCTCGAGGCGGCCGTCCAGCAAGGCGTCGAGGAGGAGAACCGCCGTTCGTCGGGCGCCTCGGCGGCGTGCAAACTGCGGGAGATCGGGGCGCGCCCGGCGGCCGAACTGGGGCCAGATTCGCTCCTGCTGGCCTGCCTGCGGGCGGTGGACGGTCACCTGGGGATCCGCTCGCACCTGGACCGCGCCTCGACCGACGCCAACATCCCACTGGCGCTGGGCCGCGAGGCGGTGACCATAGGGGCCGGCGGCCTGGGCGGCGGCGCCCACACACCCGCCGAGTGGTTCAACCCGGAAGGCCGCGACCTGGGGCTGAAGCGCATCTTCCTGGCCCTGGCCATGCTGCTCCACGGAGCCGCTCCGAGGCTGCCGCTCGAAACCTGACCGCGCCGGCGCGCATCCTAAGATATGGTTACAGAGTTCGATCCGGCGCGTCTATTCCAATAGAGGGGCACGCCGCGGCGCCCTGTACTACAATAGGGATTTGGAAACTTTTTAGGGAAGGTAAGCAATGGCACCGATGTTACGCAATCTGGTCGATCGACTAAAACAGAAGAAACTGCTGTCCACGACATTGATTCTGGTGACACTGGGAATCGGGATTCTGTTGGGGACATTGATTTCCGGCGGCGTCAAGGCGGCGCGCCAGCAGGCAGCGGCCGACGTCACGCCCCTGGTGGTTCCCGACCCAGTGCAGGCCACCAATTCTTTCTCCCACATCGCCAAGCGCATTCGTCCGGCAGTGGTGAACGTCAACACCGAATCGGTCATCAAGGCTCCCACCTCGCGGAGACGTCGCGCGCCCTCCAACAACAACAATGGGGAAGACGACCCGCAGGACCTGTTCCGCCGGTTCTTCGGCAACCCCTTCGACTTCGGCGACACGCCCCAGGGGGATCAGCGGGCGCGCAGCCTCGGCTCGGGTGTGATCGTCGACCCCAAGGGCTACATCCTGACCAACTATCACGTGGTGGAGAAAGCGGACCGCATCCGGGTGAAAGTGCACGATGACCCCACGCTCTATAACGGCAAGGTGATCGGCTTCGACACAGAGACCGACCTGGCGGTGGTCAAGATCGACGGCTCGAAACCTTTCCCCTCCGCCAAGGTGGGCAATTCGGATGCCGTGCAGGTGGGCGACTGGGCGCTGGCCATCGGGTCTCCGTTCGGCTTCGAGGAGACGGTGACGGCGGGCATCATCAGCGCCAAGGGGCGCGAGATGGGCGGGCCGCAGCGGCGGCAATTCCAGAAATTCATCCAGACCGACGCGGCCATCAACCAGGGCAACTCGGGCGGCCCGCTGGTGAACCTGAACGGCGAGGTGATCGGCATCAACACCGCCATCATCTCGCGCAGCGGCGGCTATGAGGGCCTGGGCTTCGCCATGCCGTCCAACGTGGCGGTGGAAGTTTACAACCAGGTCATCAAGGCCGGCAAGGTGACGCGCGGCTCGATCGGCATCACCTTCCTCCCCGAGAACGACGCGCTGCTGCGGGTCTACGGCGCCAAGGAGGGCGGCGTGGTGGTGCAGGACGTAGAGCCCGGCGGGCCTTCCGCCAAAGCGGGCATCAAGCAGGAAGACACCATCGTGGCCATCGACGGCAAGCCGATCAAGAACGGCGAAGAGCTGGTGGCCCTGGTGGCCTCCAGCGCGGTCGGCAAGAAGCTGACGATCAAGCTGCTGCGGGACGGCAAGACGATGGAAGTGCCGGTGACCATCGGGGACCGGGCAGAGGTGTTCAAGGGCCGGCTGGCGGAGAACCGCGAGGAACCCGAGGAGTCCCACCAGGGCACGGAGGTCCTGTTCGGCATCACCGTGGCCAACGTCACCGGCGAGCAGCGGAAGCAGTGGGATTTCAACGAGTCGGGCGGCGTGCTGGTGACCAACGTGGAACCCTCCTCGTTCGCCGACGACGTAGGGTTGTTGAAGAGCGACATCATCCTGTCGATCAATCGGAAGCCGGTGTCCAGCGTACAGGACGTGCGCCAGGTCCAGCGCGATCTCAAGCCTGGTGGAGACGTCGCGTTCCGCATCATGCGGCGGACGCCCGGACCGGGCCGGCAGGCGCAGTGGCGCGGGCTTCTGCTGGCGGGGGTTCTGCCACCGGCGGGTCAGTAAGCAGTGAATCGCATCCGAGTCTGTCTGGCGGCCACCGTGGCGGTCTGGCTGGCAGTCTACTCCGCCGGTCAGACGTCCTCCACACCCAAGGAGACGCCGAAGACCAAGAAGTCCACGGCCAAGAAGAAAAGCACCAAGGCCCGCGGCAAGACTACCAAGTCCAAGAAAACCGCTGCCTCCAAGAAGACCACGGGCCCGCGCGGGCAGCAGCACCCCACCCCGGAACGCTACAAGCAGATTGAAGAAGCCCTCGCCGCCCGCGGGTACTTGCAGGAAGAGCCGACCGGCAAATGGGGCCCCAGCTCGGCCGAGGCGCTGCGGAGTTTTCAGGCCGATCACCAGTTGCCGCCCACCGGACGCCTCGACGCGCAGTCGTTGATTCAGTTAGGCTTGGGGCCGTCGCCCTGAAAGGGCGAAGACGCAAAGGGGAACGCTCATGGCAGCGCCGGTATATCTCAACATCATCAACGGCCGGGAAGTGGCTTCTAGGACCGGCCAAACCTTCGAGAACCGCAACCCGGCCGACAAGAGCGACCTGATCGGTTTGTTCCAGAACTCGGGCGCTGAGGACGTTCGCTGCGCGGTGGCCGCCGCCACGGAAGCGTTCCGCAGTTGGCGCAACGTCCCTGCGCCCCGGCGCGCCGAGGTGCTCTATCGCGCCGCGCAGACGCTCGTGGCTCGCAAAGAAGAGCTGGCCTGCGACATGACCCGGGAGATGGGGAAGGTGCTCGAGGAAACGCGCGGCGATGTGCAGGAGGCCATCGACATGGCCCTGTTCATGGCCGGGGAAGGCCGCCGCCTCTACGGCCAGACCACGCCCTCCGAGCTGCCCGACAAGTTCTGCATGACGGTGCGCATGCCAGTGGGCGTGTGCGCGCTGATCACACCGTGGAATTTCCCCATGGCCATTCCTTCGTGGAAGATCCTGCCGGCGCTGGTGTGCGGCAACACGGTGGTGATCAAGCCGGCCACCGATACGCCGCTGAGCTGCTGGAACTTCGTGCGTCTCCTCAACGAGGCGGGGCTGCCGCCCGGCGTGCTCAACCTGGTCACCGGCAGCGGCGCGCGGGTGGGCGAGCCGCTCATGGCCGATCCGGCGGTGCGCCTCGTTTCGTTCACCGGTTCGACCGAGGTGGGCCGGCGCATTTCGCAGGCCTGCGCGCCCGGCTTCAAGCACTGCAACCTGGAGATGGGCGGCAAGAACGTCATCCTGATCCTGGACGACGCCAACCTGGATCTGGCGGTGGATGGATGCGTGTGGGGCGGCTTCGGCACTACCGGGCAGCGCTGCACGGCCGCCAGCCGCGTGGTGGTCCAAGAGGACGTCTACCGCCTGTTCCTCGATCGTTTCACCGACCGCGCCGAAGCCTTGCGCGTGGGCAACGGCCTCGATCCAGCGGTCCAAATGGGACCGCTCATCAACGAGAAACAACTGCACACGGTCGAAGAGTACGTCCGCATCGGCCAGGCTGAAGGGGCGCGGCTGGTTTGCGGCGGGCGGCGGCTCGCGGAAGGCGCGGGCTGGTTTTACGCCCCTACGATCTTCGCCGACGTCGACCCGGCCATGCGCATCGCCCAGGAGGAGATCTTCGGCCCGGTCGTCTCGGTGATTCCCTGCCAGAGCCTGGAACACGCCATCGAGATCGGCAATGGCGTGAACTACGGGCTTTCCGCCTCCATCTATACCCGCGACATCAACGCCGCCTTCCACGCTATGCGCGAGATGTACACGGGGATCTTCTATGTCAATGCCCCCACCATCGGCGCCGAGGTCCACCTGCCCTTCGGCGGCACCAAGGAGACCGGCAACGGCCACCGGGAAAGCGGCTTGGCCGCCCTCGACCAGTTCTCGGAGTGGAAGTCGGTCTACGTCGATTACAGCAACCGGCTGCAGCGAGCCCAGATCGACAAGGACTAGAAAGCCACAGAGGCACAGAGAACACAGAGAAAAACACAGATCTCTGTGTTCTCTGTGCCCCTGTGGCATTCTATTCGTTTGGAAAAACTCTACTTCATAACATCCAAGCTGCGCCGGGTCCTGGCTGAGCTGCCGTATCTGCCGCGGGCGTTGGGGCTGGTTTGGCAGGCGTCGCGAGGCTGGACGACGGCGTGGGTGGCGTTGCTTGTAGTGCAGGGGCTGCTGCCGGTGGCCACGGTGTATCTGACCCGGCCGCTGGTGGACCGCCTGGTGCAGGCTGTCCGCAGCGGGGGCGCCTGGCCGGAGGTTCGCGCGGCGCTGGGGCCGGCCCTGCTAATGGGGCTGGTCCTGCTGCTGGGCGAAGCCCTGCGAAGCCTGACGGTGTGGGTCCGCACGGCGCAGTCCGAGCTGGTGCGGGACCACATTACCAGCCTGGTGCACCGGAAGTCGATCGAGGCCGACCTGGCCTTTTACGATTCGCCGGATTTCTACGACCACCTGCACCGGGCTCGCAGCGAGGCCACCCACCGCCCGCTGGCCCTGGTGGAAAACCTGGGAAACGTCGCGCAGAACGGCATCACCCTGGCCGCCATGCTGACGGTGCTGCTGCCGTTCGGCGCCTGGTTGCCGGTGGCGCTGCTGGCCAGCACGCTGCCCGCGTTCTATGTAGTTCTGTCTCATACATTCCGCCAGTACGAGTGGCGGATGCGAAACACGGCCAATGAACGCCGCACCTGGTATTACGACTGGCTGGTGACGGCCGGAGAAACGGCGGCGGAGCTGCGCCTGTTCGGGCTCGGAGACCATTTCCGATCGGCCCATGAGGACCTGCGCCGGCGGCTGCGCAACGAGAGGATCGACCTGGCCAAAGGGTACAGCCTGGCCGAGCTGGCGGCCGGAGGGGGCGCGCTGCTGATCGCTGGCATCTCGGTGGGCTGGATGGCCTGGCGCACAGCGCGTGGGAGGGGGACCCTCGGCGACCTGGCCCTGTTCTATCAGGCCTTCAACCAGGGCTTGCGGCTGATGCGCACGCTGCTCGAGAGCGCGGGACAGCTCTATGCCAACATCCTGTTCCTGGGAAACCTGTTTGAATTCCTGGCGCTCGAGCCGCAGGTGGTGAGCCCACCGGCGCCCCGGGCCGCTCCGGCCGCAATCCGAGCCGGCATCCGCTTCGAAAACGTGACTTTCCGCTATCCGGGCAGCGAGCGCGTGGCGCTTCAGGATTTCAGCCTGGCTGTTCCGGCCGGCCAGATCGTGGCCATCGTGGGCCCCAACGGGGCGGGGAAGAGCACGCTGATCAAGCTGCTGTGCCGGTTCTATGATCCGGCGGCCGGCCGCATCGAACTCGACGGCATCGACCTGCGCGACCTGCCCA
>JACQDI010000317.1 GCA_016201195.1 Acidobacteriota bacterium
AGCCGCGAAGGCGGCCCTTCTCGTCCTCCATGCGGTGTTCCTGGAGGACCCGGAAGGCCGGGCCGAGTCGGCGCCCGTCGACGAACTCCACTACCGAGAAGAGTTCCTCCAGCTTGTTTTCGAGCGGCGTGCCCGTGAGCACGAAGGCGTAACGGCTCTTGAGCTGCTTGATGGTCCGCGCCGTGCCCGTGGTCCAGTTCCGGATCCTCTGCGCCTCGTCGAGGATGATCAAGTCAGGCCGAAGCTCGTGCATGTGCTCCACGTCCTTCAGGACCAGCTCATAGCTGGTGAGGTTGAAGAACGCGGGCGAGGCGTAAAGCTTCTTTCGCCGCGGCAGCAACCCGTCGATGACCTGTACGGAGAGATCGGTGAACTTCTCGATCTCAGTCTTCCACTGGTATTTGACCGACGCGGGCGCAATGACTAGCACCCTTTCGATTCCCCTGCGGCTGCGCAGCAGTTCAGTGGCGGCGAGGGCCTGGACGGTCTTGCCCAAGCCCATGTCGTCGGCCAGGACGACGCGGCCCCGGCAGGCCGCGAAGAGCGCCCCGCGCACCTGGTATGGCAACAGCTTCGTCTTCAGCACACCCTGCAGGGGATCCCCGCTCTTGCGAAATCTCGCTAGGAGCTTCTCTTCGAGTTCCAGACCCTCCGTGACTTCGTTTTCTCGGTCGATGAACTCGAGAACGTCGCTGTAGATGACAGCCTGGTCATCCACCTTCCGCAGATCCTCCAGCACGCGCTCGAATTGCCGAAAATGCTCCTGCCGCAATGCGCCCGCCGCATCGAAGTACCTCCCTGCGAGGGCCTGAAGGCCGGGCGAAGGCGACACGGGCAGACGCAAACGGACGCTCAGGCTGTCTCCGTAGTGAAGGGAAATGGAAGCGCGGGTGCGGTTGTATTGGCTCCGTGCCAGCGACTTGCCGTGCCGCTCTCGAAGCTGGAGCAACAAGGCTTCAATGTGCTTGCAGGTGCCCAGCGTATTGACGGCGAAATCGGGGCAGGAGCAGAAGTTCTCGAACAGGCCCGGCCCGCGCATTGCCACTCGATACGTCTTTCCACTGGCAGACTTTACCCGGTAATCCCCGTAGGGCCTCCCGTCAGGCCGCGCCAGGATGCGGGCGATAGCGTTGGCGGCCCTCTCCCGCCGTTCCGAGATCTGCTGCTCGTATAACATGCAGAGGCCTCCGTCTCGATAGTGGAAGGAGCCAGGATAGCAGGATCAACTACGGAATTGACGATTGATCCATTGACAATTGATGATTCAGGCCGGTTGGAGCTTCCCCCTTGAGGCGGGCAAGGCTTGTTTCTTAACGGTGCTGCGATGAGCTTGTGGGGCAAATCGAACTTCGAGGCGGTGCTCCAGCGCGGCTGCGATGCGCTGCAGCATAGTCAGGGAGTGGCCGCCGTAATCTGCATCCTCGAGGCGGGCGATCACCGGCTGCTTGGAGCCGATGAGTTCAGCAAGCTCTCGCTGCGACAGACCTGCTTTTGTGCGGGCGTCGTAGATCATCTCGGCGATTTCCATGTTGATCCTTGCGGCCGCAATGCCGGCCTTAAGTCCTGCGTCAGTGCCGGTGACCCGCTCCAGGATCTTCAGTGCGTTTCTTGTTTTCGGCATGGCTACGCCTCTTCGTAGTAGCTGTGTGCGACCGGGTCTGCCTCAAACGCCTTTTTACGCCGCAAGGCCCGTTCGAGGTCTGCTTCCGGGATCTTGGCTTCCTTCGTCAGAGCGTGGCCTAAGATGGCCAGGTTCCTCGCCCCAAAGAAGTAGAGGATTCTGTGGTTCACGCGTCCTCTCCTGATTCTCAGCTCGTAGATCCCGTCTCGCAGGAAGTCCGCCGTCGGCCGTCTCAACTCGTATCCGAACTGAGCGAGCCTTTCGATCGCCGCTACGCAGCCTTCGTATGCCTTGCGGTCCGACCGGCGAAGCCCTGTCAGCCAATCCAGGACGGGCGCCTCGCCACGCGCGTCCCGATAGAAGGCGACCTCCGTTCGAGGCATCCGCGCCAGCCTCCACTATATCACAATATTGTTATCGTCCCGCTTTCGAAGATGGGATGCGGTGTACTTTTCAATCGTCAATCGTCAATTGCTCCTCCTGCGTGATCTCCACCGGCAACCCGTCGCCCCAGCCGTACTTCTTCTGGGCCAGGTCCTGGGCGAGGTCCCAGATTTGGCGGTCACGTTCCGGGTCGAGCGCTCGCGCTGTGGCGTCGAACTCCCGCCCGTCTAGGCGTACCTTCACTCGCGGGTTGGCGGCGATATTCTGCACCCAGTGCGCCTTGTGGAAGTGCTCAGCGAGCAGGTAGAGCTTCCTACCCGAGCTGACGTACCAGATCTCGATCTGGCGGGGGAGGCCCGTGACGCGGCCGGTCGTGGTCAGGTAGAGGACTTGCTGTTCCGGCATTGTTCCAGGTATTCGAGCGCTGCCGCCACGCCGCCCTTGGAAAACGGCACTTCGGCCAGGCTAAGACCCATCTCGATGCCGCAAAGGGTTCCAGCGAGCATCAAGTCGTTGAAATCCCCCAGGTGCCCGATGCGGAACACGCGGCCTTGCAGCTTGCCCAGGCCATTGCCGAGGGAGAGGTTGAAGTGCTCCAGAATCAAGTTCCGGAGCTGGTCAGCGTTGTGCCCGCGCGGCATCAGCACGGCGGTGAGCGAGTTCGAGTATTCCTCCGGATCGGCGCACAGGATCTCCAGGCTCCAGGCGCGGACGGCTCGCCGCGTGGCCTCGGCCAGCCGCTCGTGGCGGGCGAAAACATGATCCAGCCCTTCTTCGCACAGCATCTGAAGCGACTCGCGCAGACCGAACAGCAGGTTCGTCGCGGGCGTATAGGGGAAGAAGCCGGCCTGGTTGGCCGAGAGCATTGGCGTCCAATCCCAATAGGACTTCGGCAGCCCAGCCGATTTCGCGGCCGCCAGGGCCTTCTTGCTGACGGCGTTGAAGCTCAAGCCCGGCGGCAGCATCAGGCCCTTCTGCGAGCCGGCCACGGTGACGTCCACGCCCCACTGGAGCCGGCCACGGTGACGTCCACGCCCCACTGGTCATGCCGGTAGTCCATCGATGCGAGCGACGAGATGGTATCCACAAGCAGCAGCGCCGGATGCCTGGCGCGGTCGATCGCCTTGCGCACCTCGGTCACGCGGCTGGTCACGCCGGTGGAGGTCTCGTTGTGGACCACCGCCACCGCCCGGATGTCGCGCCGCTCGTCGTCGGTGAGCTTCTGCTCGACCAGCGCCGGATCCACGCCATGCCGCCAGTCGCCGGGGACAAAGTCGACCTCCAGGCCAAGCCGGGCCGCCACGTCGCGCCACAGGGTCGCAAAGTGGCCGGTCTCGAACATCAGCACCCTGTCGCCCGGCGAGAGCGTGTTCACCAGCGCCGCCTCCCAGGCCCCGGTGCCCGAGGCGGGGAAGATCACCACCGGGGAAGATCACCACCGGGCCGGTGGTCTGGAAGACCTGCCGCAGCCCTTCCAGAACCTCCCGTCCCAGCCGGGCGAACTCGGGGCCGCGATGGTCGATGGTCGGCCGGGCCATCGCCCGCAGGATGCGATCGGGCACATTGGTTGGCCCCGGTATTTGCAGGAAATGTCGTCCGGTCGGAAAAGCCATCGGCTCATCATAACGTACTAAAATGGATCGTGGATCGTAGACCGTAGATCGCATGCGCACCATCATC
>JACQDI010000318.1 GCA_016201195.1 Acidobacteriota bacterium
CACAACGCCATCGTGCCGCGCGTGATGACGCTGCTTGCCGAACACGGCATGCAGGACGTGAAGGTGATCGTCGGCGGCATCATCCCCGACTCGGATATTCGCGCCCTGAAGGAGCTGGGCGTGGCCGCCATTTTCCAACCGGGAACCTCCATGGAGGAAATCGTACGGACTTTGAGGAGTTTTCAACCGAACACGGCGGCCGTCTAGCCCGCTATGGCTTGGCACGGGATGATTTTGCCCGGGCCGTGCTCCAGTCCGTCGAGCGCTACGGGCAGGGCTGCGAGCTGCAGCTCGAGGATCTCGCCCTGGCCACCGCCTGCGCCCGGGGCATCGAATCCGCCTGGGAAGACTTTCACCGGGCATATCGTCAATACCTGGTGAACATCGCCGGGGATTGTGACCTGGCCGACCAGGTGATCGCCGAGCTGTACCAGGGGCAGATCGCCCATTTCCGCGGGCGCTCGTCGCGCAAGGGCTGGCTGCGGGCCATCGTGCACCAGGCCCAGGTGGACCGCCATCGGCGCGAGTCGCGGCTGACGGCGCTCGACGGCCTCCCGGTCGAGCCGGCCCGCGAGGAGCACCCCGAGGATTTCGAGCGCCGGGAAAACGCCGCTTCGTTGTCCCGCGCCTTGTGCGCCGAGGTGGACGAGCTCGCGCCGGACGAGCGGCTGCTGCTCGCCTGGTACTATGCGGACCAGATGCGCCTGGCCGAGATCGCCCGCCTGCGTGGCGTGCATGAATCGACCATCAGCCGCGAGCTCGACTCGATCCGCAAGCTGTTGCGCAAGCGGGTCACCCGCCGGCTGCGCGAGGAGGGCTTCAGCGGGGCCCGCATTGACGAGTGTTTCCGGCACTCGACCGATGCGCCGGTCGATCTGGAAAAGGTTTTTGAGCGGGCAAGAAATACCGGTTGAAGCGTACTCACTATATGGCCGCTCCTGACGACCGTTCGATGGACGCCGCCCTGAGACGGGCGCTGCGCTCCGCCACCGGTCCCGCCACCGGCTGCGACGCCGAGCTGACGGCAGCTTACGCGGAGGGCCGCCTGAAGGGCGCCGAACGGCAGAGGCTCGAAAGTCACCTGACCCTGTGCGCCTCCTGCCGCGCCCTGGCCACGGCCATGCTCCAGGAGAAGCCCGAGTCTCACCACACTGCGGCTCGGCCGTGGTGGAGCTGGCGTTGGGCGGTTCCGGCCATGGCTGGGGTCGTCCTCGTCGGCTCGGTCGTCTACTACCAGCGGTCGCAGGTACTCGAGCGCCCGGCCCGGCAAGTGGCCCAGGTCGTCTCAGCTCCAGCAGCGCCCCCAGCGGCTCCCCAGCAGCGCGCGGACCAGTCGGTCATCCGCGAAAAAGCAGTAGGGGGCGGACCTGAACACGCGCCGGCTTCCCAACCACGTGCGGGGGAGCGCGCCGGCCTCGCCCCAGCCGGAATTCGGAGAAGCATCCCCAAGCCCACTGCGCCGGAGCCGGTCGCAGAGCCGGCGTCCCTATCCGAGCCGGCTGTGGTCGCCGACGCTCTCAAGTCTCGCCTGGACGAGAACAAAAAGGAGGCAGCCGCCGCGCCCGCTCAACAGCAGCTTCTGACCGCGGGCCAAGCCTCCGGCAAGATGGCTGCCGGCGCTCCCGCCGCCTATGTTCAATCCGCCGCCGCAAACCTCGCCAAGCAACCCTTCCCACCCGCGCCGCTCCCCGAAGGCGCCCCGTTGCGACACTTCACGCAGCGAGGCCCGCTGGTTTGGGCCGTTTCCGACGGTGGCCGCATCTTCCGCTCCGCCGACGGCGGCGAGACCTGGACGAAACTCGAAAGTCCCACCACCAACGACCTGGTTCGTGTGGTATGGGAATCGGAGACAAAGCTGGTGGTCGAAGATAAGCAGGGCAACCGCTACACGCTGAGGCCGTAAGTGTGCTTCAGACCCCCTCGAAAAACCCGGCCACTTGGACCCGGAAGCCCGGCAGCAACGCAGGCTCTTCCAAGTAGTCGTCCTGTTTCAGACGCTGCGAGGCCCCGCTGGGTAGGTATCTCCGCACTGTACGATCCTCGGGGTAGGCAACCCAAACCGCCCGGCTGCCCGTTTCCAGGTACAGATTCACCTTCCGCTCGAGGTCTGAGGCGGCCTCCGACGAAACGACTTCCACGGCCAGCTCCGGCGCCCCTTGGAACAGTTTATCCGGATCTGCGCCGGCCACCCGCTTAGCGAGCAGGAACGACACATCGGGCTGTCGCGCTTCCGACTCGCGGAGGGCGTACATTGTTTCGGAGAACACCTTGCCGATTCGGTTCTGCCGGTTGTATTCACTCAAGATGTCCTGGATGTTGGATTTCACGATCTCGTGCCTGCTCCCGGCGTTGCCCATAAAGACAACCTCTCCCTCTACCAGCTCACAGCCTCGGGCTTGCTCTTCCGGCAGGCGCAGGAACTGATCGACGGTCAACGGTGCGGTCGCGGTACTCATTTACTCGCCATTGTACCTCGGATTAGAAGGTTGTGGGTTGTGGGCCGACCGGGCAGAAGCAACCTAGCAAACTAATTTTTCCCGGCCGATTTTGAAGCCGTTCAAGCTGCCCAGCACGGTCAGCGCAATCTGTTTCTGATTGAACGACTCGTTGGCGATTTCCTGCACCTGCGCGGCGGTGACAGTCTCGATGCTCTCGATCAGCTCGTCGAGGGAGAAGAACTTGCCGAAATAGATCTCCTGGCGGGCCAGGTTGGCCATCCGACTGGAGCTCGATTCCAGGCTCAGCAGCAGGCTCCCCTTGAGGTGGTCCTTGGCCCGCCGCAGTTCTTCGTCGGTGATCTTGCCGTCCTTGATCTCGCGAAACTCCTGGAGGATCAGCTCGATCACCTTCTCGGCGCTCTCGATGGAGGTCCCCGCGTAAATCGAGAGGCAGCCCGTGTCCCGGTAAGGGTTCAGGTCCGAATAAACCGCGTAGGCCAGCCCCTGCTTCTCCCGGATGTTCTGGAATAGCCGCGAGCTCATGCCGCCGCCGAGCAGCGTGTTCAGCACGTAGGTGCTGTAGCGCCGGTCGTCGGCCAGCGGGTAGCTCGGCACGCCCAGGCAGAGATGGACCTGTTCGAGCGCGGGCTTGTCCCGCAGA
>JACQDI010000329.1 GCA_016201195.1 Acidobacteriota bacterium
TCCCCATCAGGACCACCCCTCGAACTGCCGCAGGTTCTTCAAGTGCAACTCGTCGAACTCCACTGCCTCGCCCAGAAATAATACCGGGTTTGCGTGGCTGTAATCAATGGTGGCAAAGCCGCTGTCGGGGCTTCGCAGGTCCACGAAGAGCCGCTCTTCTTTATCCCAATACTCGAACGGCAGTTCACCCTCCACGCCGCGATACCGCGCGCGGGTCAGGCAGGTGACCTCGTAGCGCACGCCGTTCCAGTAGGTCTTCTGGCCGCGCTCGACGTTTTCGGCGGGCGGCAACGGCTCGGGCGGCTGGGCCAGGAAGGAAACGGCGTATTCGTCCTGGGCGTCGGAGAGCCAGCCGCTTGCCCCGTCGCTGAAGACAATGTGCCACTCGTTCCAGCCGCCCTGCTCGTATTCGTAGAGAATCCGGCCGACCACCACGAAGGGCTTGTTGCGGTGGATGCCCTCGGTGGCAATCTGGAGGGGCGAGCTGTCGGGGGGCAGGTCGGCCACCACGCCCACCTTGGTGAGATCCACGTCGTGCCGCACCAGGATCGAGTGGCAGAACGGGCAGGTCGTTTGCACGGCGCTCGACCAGCGAAACTCGACCGGCGCGCCGCAGTTGGGACAGTTGCTGGTTCTGGCGCTCACTGGTAGGGACGCTCAATCCGCCGCACGCTCACAAAGGCGGCGGCAAACTCATTCTTCAGATACCCCTCGAAATCCCAGTCGGGTCGCGGCCGGCAGCAGAACACGTTGAGGCACAGCGATCCGTATTCGGGGAAGGTGTGGCAGGCGAGGTGCGATTCAGCCAGCAGGCACAGGCCGGTGATGCCGCCGGTGTTGGGGAACTGGTGCCAGGTCGGATCGCTCACCGCGCGCAGCGAAAGCCCCTCCGACAGGCGCGCGAACAGGGCCTGCAGCTTGGCTAGATCAGCAAGCGCCGCCCGATCGCAGCCGTGTGCGTCCACCACCCATTCTCGCCCGGTCATGGGTTACTGCTGCGCTCCCCCGCACTCGGGACAGAACTTCGCTTTCTTCGGGATCGACTTGCCACACTCCAGGCAGAACTTGGTTTCGACGGCGGTAGCCGCTGCAGCCGGGGCAGCCGGCTCCGCCGGCGCGGCTGCCGCCGGCGCAGGCGCGGGCGGCGGCGCCGAGGCCGGCTTCATGGCGTTCATCATCGCCTGGGCCATGGCCAGGCCGGCGCCCAGTCCTGCTCCCACGCCCGCCACGCCAGCGCCTTCGTTGCCCGCGGCGATCGGCACCGACTGCGCCACCTGGAACTGCGTGTATCTCCCCATGTCGCCCAGCATCCCCATGCCGATCCGCTCGTCCAGCCGCTTCTGCAACTCGTCGGGCAGCGACAGGTTCTCCACTACGAACGCGTCCAGGTACAGGCCCAAGTCGGCGAACATTGGCTGCAACTGCTCCTTGATCTTATTGCCCAGCTCCACTTGATTGGCGGCCATGTCCAGGAATGGCACGCTGCTCTCGCCGAAGGTGTCCGCCATGCGGCCGACGATGGTGTTGCGGAGCTGACCCTCGACATCCGCCACGTGGTATATGTCGCGAGTGCCGCTGACCTTGGTGTGAAAGGTGCGCGGCTCATTCACCCGATACGCGTAAATGCCGAAGGCGCGCAGCCGCACGGCGCCGAATTCCTTGTCGCGGATGGTGACGGGATTCGCAGTCCCCCACCGCTGGTTCACCTGCAAGCGCGTCGAGAAGAAGTACACGTCCGACTTGAACGGCGACTGGAACATCTTGTCCCAGTTCATGAGGTTGGTGAGCAGCGGGAGCGTGTGGGTGCCCAGCGTGTAGAGCCCCGGCCCGAACACGTCGGCCACCTGGCCTTCGTTGACGAACGCGGCCATTTGCGACTCGCGCACCGTCAGCTTTCCCCCGTTTTGGATCTCCATGTCCTGCATGGGATAACGGAACGCGAGGACGCCGTCTTCCGGCTCCGTCCACTGGATGACGTCGATGAACTGTTTGGCAAGGAAATCCTTTAGGGCCATATAGATCCTCCGCCTTCTCCCAAGTATACGCGAACAGGCCGGAATTTGTTCCCTCGTCTTTTCTACCCGAGAGGTAGCTGCTGGAGGCCCGCGTGAGACGCTCGTCCACGCAAAATTCGCCGCCCTGTGAAACAAAGCAGCCTTCCAAGTCACTATGGTGATGATAGGGCTAGGTTGGCAGATTGAGCTGCCAGCTCCTGGGTCCGGAGGTCATCATGCGATTTCCAACTCGTCTGTTCAGACTTGCAGCCATCCTGCTTCTCCTGTCGCACGTAGCGGCCACCCAGACCGTGCGGGTTTTCTTCGGCAACCTGCACAGCCATACCTCGTATAGCGATGGTTCCGGCCTGCCTGCGGAAGCTTACCGCCACGCAAGGGAAGGAGGTCTGGATTTCCTGGTGATCTCCGAACACAACCATAGACAGGCCGAAAGTGGAGCATCCCCGGACCGCCTGGACGGCATTCTGATCGCCAAAGATCCAACTCTCTATACCGGACCGCAGGAAGCTGCCCTCATCCCGGCCTCCGGCGCGCTGACCCAGGAAGGAGCCTTCCTGGCCTTGTATGCCCAGGAGTTTAGCAGCATCAGCAAGGGAAATCACGTGAACGTCTTCGACGTACCGGATGTCATCGACGTACCCAATGGCGCCTTCGATCAACTGCTGGCGTGGATCAGCAGCCATCTCGATTCGTCGGGCCAGACCGCCGTCCTCCAGTTTAACCACCCGGCCTTGCTGAATGACGCCTCCCTCGAGTACGGCGCCGACGACTTTGGCTCTCGGGCCGAGTGGATCCGGAGAATGGATCAGCATGTGCGCCTGATAGAGGTGCTCAACGGGCCGGCGATGACGAAGGTGGCTGGCAACCGCGCTGCCGAGTTCATGGAGGACGATTATCTGCGGTTCTTGAACCTGGGGTTTCATGTGGCTCCAACGGCCGACCAGGACAACCACTACCGCACCTGGGGCACGGCGACTGACGCGCGAACGGCCATCATCACAGACGAGCTAACCAAGTCGAAATTCTTCGAGGCTCTGCACGCCCGTCACGTGTACGCGACCGAGGACCGCAATCTGAGGATGATCTTTCGCGTCAACGGGCACTTGTGCGGGGACCGCATCACCGATGTTCCTCCAGCCAACAGCGAGCTGAAGATCGAATTCAGCATAAAGGACGACGACGAGCCCGATGCCGAATACCAGATCCAGGTTTTTTCGGGCGACGGCCCCGGGAAAGGTCCGGCGCGGGTGATCGAGACGGTCACCGTCCGGGGCGACACGGAAACGGGCAAGATTGAAGATGTGCGTTACAACGGTCAGACGCAGTATCTTTTCTTCAAGGTCACCCAAAGCTCAGAGCACGAGGGGCCCGACCGCGCCTGGACCGCGCCCGTGTGGCTCGAACCGGCTGGCAGTCCGGTCGTCACCGATGACGGGTCCTCAGAAGCGAGCCTCGTCGCTTCGAGAAACTCCAAGATCTACCACCTCTCAGCCGACTGTAGTTCGGCCAAAGCTATCAAGCCAGAGAACCGCATCACGGGGCGAGAAGCTAAGAAGGGTCGAACGCAACACCCCGGTTGTCCGTTGTGAGCGATTCGATCGACATGGAGACTTGCCTTGTCTCGGGATCGAAGGCGCCTCTTTGCCCCTCAGTCTGTAATCAGGCGCTACTGGCTCTTGCCGCCGTCAGTGGGCGTCCTGGGCTTGGCTGGCGCGGGCGCCGGTTTGGGTCGCCAGAACTCGGGCGAGGCCGCCGCGATCCCCTCGAGTGGGTTGCTCAGCTCGGGCAGGTAGCGGTTGATGATGGTCTCCACCGACAGCGTGGTTTCGCTGATCGTCCTGGAAAACCTCTGGTAGCCCTCCTCGCCCAGCAACTGCGGCAGCGACGGACCCGGATCGTCCAAACGACCCAGGGAATCGACCAGGGATGTGATATAGAAAATGGTTCCCACCTGGCCCGCCGCCCCCTGAGAGACAAGTATGGGCGGCCCCGAGGATCGCTCCCGCGCCGCCTTGATCGCCTTCAGCTCACGTTCCACGTCGGTGGTGCGTCCTGGGCGGACGCGCAGCATGACGGTGCGCGACCAGCGGGACTGGCCCACCAGCTTCAACAGACCCGCCGGATCGGGCACGTTGGAGCTCAGGTCGTTGCGCCGGCGCCGCAGCTCGGCCCGCGTGCTGACCAGGCAGTTGTTCATATCCTGAAACATCTTGGCGCCGCCCGCCGGGCCGCCCGCAGCCTTGGCCAGGGCGCCGAAAAACGCGTCAAACGCTTTCTCCACCTCAGCCTGATTCTGACGCAGGCTGGTGAAATACAACGTGTTCCAATCGCCGTAGATTGTCTCCGAGGCAACAAAGTTATCACCCTTGTTCCGCCGGTTGGCCGCCGCAATTCTCTTGGCGATGGCGTCAAACTCGGCGCGCTTCTCCGGTTTCACTTTCGCGATGAACACATCGACATAGCCGTCCTGCGTCTGCCCGAAAGCCCCCGTAGCCAGCAGCAGTACGCCACTCAGCATCCAGACAATTCTCTGTCTCATGACACTCTCCTTCCTTTCGGTTGATCCGATGGATCGGTTCAGGTCCTCTGAGCCTATAGGATAATGATAAGCCTCGTCGCGTCGGATTTCAAGCCTCTTCTACGCGTGCGATGATCGCCAACCCGCCCAGAAACAGCAGGGCTATGGATAGGATCGCCGGGCGCTGGCTGCCGAAGGCCCGGGAGATTTCCCCGAACAGGATCGGACCGATCACCGCAGCCGACTTGCCGACCATGGCATATACCCCGAAATACTGGTCCTCCTCGCCGCGAGGGATGAAGCGGGCATAGAGTGCGCGCGAGGCGGCCTGCACGCTCCCCAGTCCCAGGCCGGCAACGCTTGCTACCACCCAGAACTGCGCCTTCGTTTGGGCAAAGAACGCCGCCGTCACCACCAGGCACCACAACAGCAGCGAAACGACGACCACAAACTTCGGCCCCTTGGTGTCAGTGGGCCGGGCCATGAGCGCTGAGCCGGCCAGGGCCGAGAACTGGGTGACCATCAGCAACAACACCAGGTCCGACGCTCCGAAGCCAAGCGTGGTCACGGCGAACACAGAAGCGAACAGGATCACCGTGTTGGTTCCGTCCTCGTAGAGCAGGTAGGCAAGCAAAAAGCGGCGGGCGTTGGGCCTCCGCCACAGCCGCACGAGCAGGTGCATCGAGGTGTCGAGGCCTTTGCGGGCCGCTTCTCGCCAGCCCAGGCTCGAGCCGGTTGCGCCGGGCAGAATTAAAAAGGCGGGTAGCGAGAATAGCGCGAACTGCGCGGCCACCACCATCCAGATCAGGTTTGCCCGGAACGGCCGGGTGAACGGCAAGGCGGCAAGCAGGGCCACGATCGAGCCGGCGTACCCCACCGCGAACCCCCAGCCCGAGACGCGGCCCTGCATGCCGGCCGGAGCAATCTCGGGCAGGTAGGCGTTGTAAAACACCACCGCGCCCTCCACCCCGATGTTGGCCACGGTAGCCAGCGCAAAGCCGGTCAGGATCATCCCCGGCTTGAGAAAAACGAAGGCCATCACGCACAGGATGGCCAGCCAGGTATATGCAATCCATATACGCTTCCGGTAGCCCCCGGCGCCGGCGATGCCCCCCAAAGGCGGCGAGGAAAGCGCCACAAAGAGCATGGAGACCGAGCCGACCCGGCCCCACCACACGTCGCCCAGCCCGGCCTGGTTGCCGACGATCGTGTTGGTGTAGTCTGCTCGCCGCAGCACGCCAGAATCTCGGCGAACGCCGCGTCGCGCAGGCGCACGATCTCGCGCCAGTCGCGCCCCGCCGGCACGATGACCGGGCGGACGATGACCCGCATCGGCGCCCGCCGCAGCAGCCAGGTTTGGTCCGGCAACACATAGCGCGAACCCCGGATCGCTACCGGCGCCACCGGACACCCGGCCTCGGCTGCCGCTTTGAACCCGCCCAGTTTGAACGGGCGCAGCCCGCGCGACCGGGTGAAGGTCCCTTCGGCGAATACCAGCACCGACCATCCCTGCCCCAGCGCCCGCTCGATGCACTCCACATCGGTCACGCTCTGGGCCACCGAGTAGCGGTCCACGATGAGGTGGCCGATCTTGCGCAGGATCCCGCCCAGCAGCGGCATGTCGAGCGTCTCCTTCTTGGCCACGAACAGGAAATGCCGGGGCAAGGCGCCGATGAAGACCAGCGGATCGACGTAGCTCGCGTGGTTTGAAACCAGCACCAGCGGCCCCCGCTCGAGATGCTCCAACCCCTCCAGTTCCACCCGGATCCCCGCCAGGCGCAGGAAGAGCCGGGTGAAAAACCGCAACACGCCCGCCGCGGGGCGTCCGGATGGAGTCACCAGCAGGACCAGGCAGCACAGACCGAGCAGCAACACAAACCAGGCGTAGAACCAGCCGGAGTAAAGAACCCGGCCGCCGGTTTGGGCCCACTGCGCGACCGAGTGCATGGCCCAGCGCCCGCCCAGCCGCGTCCACTGCCACGCCATCGAAGGATGCCGGCTGGCGAGCGTGCCCTGCTCATAGGCTTGGCGCGCGGCGTTGCGCCGCAGTTTGCCGCTGGAGGTCTTCGGCAGCAGGCCCGGATCGAGCAGAACTACGTCGTCCACGGGCACCGCGAGCAGGTCCATCACCCGCTGGGCGACTTGCCCGCGCAACTGCTCCCGTCCTTGGCCCGCCGGCTCGCGCGTTTCGGCCACCACGATCAGTCTCTCGGTTCCGTGTTCCGGGTCGGCCGCTCCGAACGCCGCCACACAGCCTTTGCGGATGCCTTCCAGTTCGGCCACCGCCGACTCGATTTCCTGCGGGTAGAGGTTGCGGCCGGTCTTCAGAATGATGTCCTTGGAGCGGCCGGTCACAAACAGCTCGCCTTCGGCCCAGTAGCCGAGGTCGCCCGAGTCGAGCCAGTCACCGTGGGTGATGGCGGCGGTGATCTCCGGCTGGCGGAAATAGCCGGCCATCGAAGAAGGCCCGCGAAACAAGATGCGGCCCTCCACGCGCTCCCCGACCGGCTGGTCCGCCTCATCGACGATGCGGATTTCGTGGCCCTCGATGGGCCGGCCGACTGAGACAAACGCCAGCGCGGAGTCACCCGCGGCCCCGGGCTCGGCGCGCCGCTGCTGCTCAAAGGCCTCGCGCCGGACGCGGTCCACTTTGGGCCTGCGTTCCAGCGGCGGGAACGACAGCGCCACCGTCGACTCGGCCAGGCCGTAGACCGGCAGCATGGCTTCGGGGCGAAACCCGTACGGGCCAAAGCGCGCCGCGAAGCGCTCGAGAGTCTCGGGCCGCACGGCCTCCGAGCCGTTCAGCGCCGCGCGCCAGCAACTCAGGTCCAGCCCCTCGATCGACTCGTCGCGGATCTTGCGCACGCACAGGTCGTAGGCGAAGTTCGGCCCCACCGAAAGGGTCGCCCGATGCGAATGGATGGTCCACAACCAGCGCTCAGGCCGGCTCAGGAATTCAAGGGGGGACATTACCGCCAGCGGGAATCCGTAATACAGGCTCATCAGCCAGCACCCGATCAGCCCCATGTCGTGGTAGAGCGGCAGCCAGCAGACGCCGGAGTCATCAGCGCGCAACCCCACCGCCTGGCCGATGGCCCGGATGTTGGCCAGCAGGTTGGCGTGGGTGAGCAACACGCCCTTGGGGTTTCCCGTGCTGCCCGAGGTGTACTGGATCAGCGCCGGACGATCTCCGCCGCGCGGAATGGCCGGCCACGGCGCGTCCGCTCGTTCGCGAATGGGAACGGTAAGCACCTCGGTGAGGCTGGGGACGGCGGGTCGCAACAGCTGGGCCAGGGCCTCGCCGCGCTCGACCGTGATCAGCATCATCGCCTCGGCGTTGCGCAGGATTCTCGCCTGGCGGGTGGCGAACTCCTCGATGCGGTCGGCGCGAATTGGAGGATAGATCGGCACGGGAATAGCC
>JACQDI010000327.1 GCA_016201195.1 Acidobacteriota bacterium
AGGCGTCCCAGGCGCGGCGCCAATCCAGCGGCATTCGGATACAGGCAGGTGAGGGTCTCCATCGCAACGGTTGTTCCTTTCATCGTAACCTCCAGGAAGAATGAATGGAACGTCGCCCACCCGTTCCCAAGTTGGTCGTAGCATCTTGAACGGGGTCGGACACGCGAACGTTGCGCGCACGCCACCAGTGTTGAAAGCACGCGGGAACGGGGGCCAGGTTCCTAATCGGGCACAAGGGCACCAGCGCGAGGTGTGGTCTTGCTTTGGGCGAACGTTCGCCCCATAATACCCCTACTCTGCGCGCCGACTCAATTGCCCCCTCGGTTTCTCTGGGGCAGGAAGGCCTCGTGAGGCCGGGAAGGTTCCTAAGAAACCATCGTGCGAACTATCACAATACCCCATCCGCGCACGCCGGTTTCTTCGGTGAGGGAATGGCGCGCGCGCCAGGGGTGATTGCAGCCGACCGCGCTGCGCGCGTGACTCGCGGCGGTTCGGTCATGTTCAGGTTCGGTTCTCGTTCAGGCCCTTCCGATGCGCCGCGCGGCGGCTGACGCATACGTTGGGCGGGCACTTCGCACAATGGCAACATCTCAGACAACATCGTGTACTGATTGAATCTTTCTCAGCAAATTGAGCAGGGAGGAGTAGGGTGGACCCCAAAGTCAAGACTCAAAAGTGGGGTCAGTTAAGGTGCAATTTGCCTTTCTCTGGAATCAAGTTCCCTATTTACATTCGTCGTCGTAGGGGCTGTGGATATGTGGGCAACGGGTCTGTTCCGTTGTCCACATATCCACAGCCCAGGGCCTAGGCGATGGCCGGCTGGAAGTACACGGCCGCCGGCGTGAGGTAGCCGAGCGCTTGATGCGGGCGCTCGTGGTTGTAGAACCGAAAGTAGCGGCTCAGGCCGCAGCGGGCTTCGCGCGGGTTGGCATATTCGGTGAGGTAGACCTCCTCGTACTTCACGCTGCGCCATAGGCGCTCGGTGAAAATGTTGTCGCGGCATCGGCCACGGCCATCCATGCTGATCTGGATGCCAGCGCCCAGCAGCAGCTCGGTGTATTGCGGGCTGGTGAAATGGCTCCCCTGGTCGCTGTTCCAGATTTGGGGCTTGGCCTGAGCCAAGGCGGCACGAGCACAAGACAGAACAAAGGGCAGTTCGAGCGTGTCGGACAACTCCCAGGCGAGCACGTAGCGGCTGAACCAATCCAGCACCGCCACCAGGTACATCCAGCCGTTCAGCAGCCGAATGTAGGTACTCGAGTTTAGAGCCCAAACGGGTTGATTTGCAGACGACCTTCCCAAAATTGGAAACCTGACGATGATTGGGCGGTATGACACCGCCCCTTGCACCTTTCCAACTGCTTCAAGCCTTTCGCCAGAAGTTGCTCGGCGTGTTCCCGTTGCGCGCCGATGCCCTGTTCGAGTTGGTGGATGCGCTCCTGTTGACGGTGGATCCGCGCTCGCCCGTTGAACTGAGCCTCAGTCCAGCGTTTCGGCGTCGCTGCACGCGAAGCGTGGTCTACGACGCGCTCCGGCATGGCGAGGTCGACCGCGAGGCGGCACGGGCGTTGTTGGCCGACGTCGAACCGTCCGACGCGATCCAGGTGGCGGGCTATGCGGTGTATGCCACGGACACCTTCGGCGGTCCACCTGCGCCCGGAAGCCAAGACCTTACCGGAGCGGGGGCAAGTCTACTCGACCAGTCGCGGTGAGGCCGTCCCGGGGCACCAGTACGGTTGGCTGGGGCGGGTGGTGGCGCAGGGTCGCTCCTGGTTTGCGCCGCGCGACGTGGAGCGGATTGCCACCCACACGACCCCGGCCGCGGTGGCGGCGGCACAAGTGCTGCGCTTGGCCGCCAGCCTGGCCCCGGAAGCCTTGGCGGTGGTAGTCGCCGACAGCGGCTATGCCAAGCTGGCGTTCCTGCTGGCGTTTGTGGGGCTGGTCGGGGTGTGCGTCCTGGTGCGGGTGGCACACAATCGGGTGTTCTACGGCCCCCCACCGCCCAGCGCCCGCCATCCGGTGACCGGCAAACGCCTGCACAAAGGTCGCCCGCCCGTGCATGGGGCCAAGTTCAAACTCAAAGCCCCGTCGGCCCCAGAGCATCAAGTGAGCTTCGCCCTGGGCCAAGCGCGCGTGCGGGTCAGCACCTGGGGTCAGCTGCATTTCAAAGCCCTGCCGGCCTTGGTCGGCACGCTGTTGCGCGTAGAGTTCCTGCGGGCGGATGGGCAGCCGATGTACCAACGCCCGCTCTGGTTGCGCGTAGCGTGGAGTGGGCCGAACACGGTGGCGGTCGTGGCTGTGGTGCAGATGTACTTGCTGCGCTTTGGCATCGAGCATTTCTTCCGGTTTGCCAAACAGCGCCTCGGCCTGACGACCATCCACTCGCCTACCCTGACAGCGTGCGAGACCTGGGTGTGGACGGTGGCCTTCGCCTACACCCAGTTGCTCCTGGCCCGCGACCTGGTCGTCCCCGAAGCCCATCCCTGGGAACCGAACGCGCGCCGCGACCCCCGCCGTCCGCTCACCCCGGGACAAGTCCAGCAGGCCTGGGCGATCTTTTCGCGCGGGTTGGGCACACCCGCTGCCGCCCCCAGACCCAGCGGAAAAGCGCCGGGGCGGGCGGCGGGCTTTCACCCCCAGCCGCGCCCCATCTGCCCAGTGATCTCGAAGAAAGCGCAAAAAGCGGCGGCCTGCCTGAGGCAGTCAGGCGGCAGCGGCGTGAGTGCCAGGCGGCGAAGTCAAGTTGGTAAGG
>JACQDI010000328.1 GCA_016201195.1 Acidobacteriota bacterium
AGGACGGCGATGGCGGTGAAGCCAGGGCTTTTGGCCAAGGTACGGGCCCCGAAGCGGAGGTCTTGCAGGAGCTGTTCGAGCCAGACCAACATGTTCTGTCGTTTCAGTCTCGCGCAAAGCCGAAAAAGCCGCAACCGGTCTTCGAAGGAAGGGCGGCCTTCCTGGGCCGCAGCCAGGGCCAACCGCGGCTCAGGGGGCTGCCCAACGAATGTTAACTTCGACGTCGTTGGTGGCTCCGCGGTCTCGGAGGATCGGTGGTAAGAAGGGCGGTTCTCCCCAGCAATCGGCAGGCGCGGCAAGAACGGCCAGTTTTCGGTTTGCCGGGTACACGTCCACTGAGCCAGATCCTAAACACTGGACGTTTGTCGCGTTCTGTCCACCGAACAAGCCTCTACAGGTAGCGCGCATTGCCTGATCAAGTGCCTTCTTGGGGAGGTGGTTGCTCCAGGCAGGGCCTCGTAGTTTAAGCTGGTTGGAACGTAATGGATTGGAGGCCCCATATGAGAGTTGGCCGATTCTTCATGTTCCAGAGCGTACTGTTGCTGTTCTTCGGCCGCGGAATTTCTGCGCAGGATGTTGCGCAGATCGTCAAGGTAATTGAGGACCGGCAGGTTCCGAACCGGCAAGGCCTCGATCCGTATACACTGCGCGAGATCATGGATCGACTTCACGTGCCTGGCTTGAGCGTCGCCATAGTCAAGGACTTCAAGCTGCATTGGGCCAAGGGTTGGGGACTGGCCGATGTAGAAACGGGTGTTCCGGTGGATACTGAAACAATGTTTCAGGCAGCATCCATGAGCAAACCCGTCGCAGCGATGGCTTCTCTGAAGGCCGTTCAGGAGGGGAAGTTCGGGCTTGATCAGGATGTCAACACGATTCTGAAATCCTGGAAAGTTCCGGCGAGCCCGTTCACAAAAGACAATCCGGTGACGCCGCGCGAGCTCATGAGTCACACCTCCGGAACCGGCGATGGCTTTGGCTTTCCCGGCTATCCGCCCTCCGTGCCTCTGCCGACGTTGACACAAATCCTAGATGGGCTTCCGCCATCGAACGTTGGTAAGGTGCGTCTCGAACGGCCGCCACTAACGGGTTTCAAATACTCGGGTGGCGGGGTCACCATTCAGCAGCTGGCATTGACCGACGTTGTCGGAAAGCCCTTTCCGCAGCTCATGCGAGATTCTGTTCTCGATCCGATCGGCATGACCAACAGTACATTCGAGCAGCCGCTGCCGCCAGAACGCGAGAAGCAGGCCGCGCGGGCTCACGACGCTTCAGGACGCGCCAAGGACGCAAGGTGGCATGTCTATCCTGAAATGGCGGCAGCCGGACTCTGGACAACTCCGACCGATCTGGCAAAGCTTGTCATCGAAGTTCAGATGGCGCTGCTTGGAAGATCGAACCGGGTACTGTCGCAGACGATGATGCAGGAAATGGTCACACCCGTTGGAGTAGGTCCGTTTGCGGTCGGTTTCATGATCGAAAAGCAAGGCGAGGGTTGGTATTTCGGCCACGGCGGCAGTAATTGGGGATTTCAATCCGACATGGTTGCACATCGAGTGAAAGGTTACGGCGTGGTAATCATGACCAACGGCGACAGTGGCGGCATGCTGGCGCGAGAAGTCCGCGAACGAGCTGCTCGCGCATACGGCTGGGACACGCTCGACAAGCCGATCCCACGTTAGAGGATGATTCCCGGTCACATGACCGGATTGTCTCCCGTTGAGAAGCGGCCCCACCACGCTGCAAGCCAGGGTTTCAACTCTTGCATGATAACTCGCGAACAGTCGCTTACAGTAGAGCGAAGCGACGCCAGAAGGACGTAACGTCCTTACCGGAAAATGGCCAGCGTGAGCCGATTCCTGTTGATAAACCCCCTTCGCACTCCAAATCTCCAGGGCGCTGAGTGAACCCTTTGGGGGGCCACTCTACTTCGGCAACTGCTTTGCGGCGGCGCGCGCGACCTGTTCGTGGGTGGCGAACCAGACGCCGGGCTTGGACTTCATGTGCGCTACCAGCCTCTCCAGCGCCGCCAGGCGGGAGCGATGACCGGTGACGAAGGGGTGCATGGTGAGCAGGAACAGGGTGCCCTCCTCGTAGGCCTTGTCGAACTCGCCGCGGTAGATCTCGAGCACGTCGCTGTCTCCCATGCGGTGGTAGGCTGAGGAGGCACGATCGTAGCTGTAGTAGGTGAAGTCGTCGAGGATCCACTCGACGGGCAGCTCGACCAGGCCGGTGGGCTTACCCTCGGCCAGGACTTCGTAGGGCCGGTCGTCGCCCATCAGGCTCGAGTCGTAGAAGAGGCCGAGCTCGCGGATGATGGAGAGCGTTTCGGCAGTGAAGTCCCAGGAAGGGGTACGAATGCCGATGGGCTTGCGCCCCAGGCGCTTCGTCCAGAAATCGACGGCGCGGCGGGTGAGGTCGCGCTCCTCGGCGGCAGACAGGTCGCTGATGCGCTCGTGGACCCAGCCGTGGACGCCGATTTCGTGGCCCGGTCTTGCTTGGAGGATGGCGTCGACCGCCTCGGGATGGAGTTGGGCGCTGACGGCGGGGATGAAGAAAGTCACCGGCACGCCGTGGGTTTCGAGCATCTTCAGGATGCGGGGCACGCCCACGCGGGGACCATACTCGCCGCGCGACAGGGGTTGTGCTGAGACGTAGCCGGAGCGCAGAAAGCCGGTTTCGGAGTCCATATCGAAAGACAGGGCGACGGCCACCCGGGCGCCGTTGGGCCAGGGTTTGGGCGTCAGATCGCGGCCGGCGCGGACCTTGTTGACGGTGGCGGCGATCTTCGGGTAGTCCCATTTCCACACGGGGGGAAGCTGCTGGGCAGGCAGGGTGGCAGTACCTAGCGCCAGCAAGAGGGGGATTCCAGTCTTGGTCATGTCCAGGAGCATAGCGCAAAAAACCACGGGCAAGCCAGAGGATCGGGGAGCAGTCCACGGCCTCCAAGTCGGTGCGGCTTGCCCGGAAAGCCCAGCAACAGACTCCTTAGCGCTCCGCCGCACTGTCAAAGCGAGTTATACTGAAGTCGCATGCGAAAGCCGGTCAGGATCACGACCCCGGGTCTCACGTTTGAGGAGACCGCAAGAATAATGCGCATCCCCCAACGCCGCGCCAGGGAACTCGCCAAGCTGGTAGCTGAGATCAAATCGTCCGGTGTTTTTCGCTCCAGGCCGGTGACGGGGGAAAAGAAAGCCTCCAAGAGGAATGCCACGCCGAAAACCAGCGGAGCCAGGCCCCGCGTTCGCACTTCCGGTCGTTGAACCGTTCAGTGCGTTTCTGAACATCCCGTACGACGATGCCTTTCAGGATCTCTATCTTGCGTATGTTGCCGGTCTCAGCGCGTTCCGACTGACTCCCAGGGCCACCCTGGAGATCCCCGGCGGCGAAAGGCGTCTCGACCGCATCTTGCGACTGATTCAGACGTGCCGTTACTCGTTTCACGATTTATCGCGGGTTGAAATCGAAGCGCACCGCCCGCCGACGCCGCGCTTCAACATGCCGTTCGAGCTGGGCCTGACGGTGGCTTTCGACAAGCTGTGCCCGGCTCAGCACACCTGGTTCGTTTTCGAGTCGAAGCACCGGCGCATTCTCAAATCGCTGAGCGATCTGAGTGGAACCGACGTGTACATCCACGACGGCCGTCCATCCGGCGTGTTTCGAGAATTGTGCAACGCTCTGGTCCGGAGCCGGCGTCAGCCGAGTGTCCAGCAGATGGGCACGATTTACCGGAGCTTGCAGTCGAGCCTGCCGGTCATCCTGCGGCGGGCGGGCGCCAAGTCGCCTTTCGAGGCTCGCGTCTTCACTGAACTGGTGTTAGTGGCCCAAGGGCTGGCACGTTAGAGGAACCGGTCGAACCATTCCAGCATCTTCTGCTTCATGTCGTCGTTGTACACGTGGCCGGTGTTCGGGTAGATGACGCTGCGGAAGGCCTCCGGCTTGCCGTAGAGGGCATAGAAGTGGCGGAGGATCTGCTCGAGTTTCTTCATTCCCTCGGGAGGCGAGCCGGCGTCGCTGTCGCCGGTGAGCGCCAGGAAGGGGCGGGGCGCGAGGAGGGCCATGATCCCTTCGCTGTCGAAGTGCTTGAGGATGCCGGGCACAAAGTAGTAGATGCCGTGGGCGCGCAGGGAGCGGATGGCGATCAGGTCCTCGTAGCGGGTGAAGCAGGCGACGCCCACTACGGCCTGGACGCGGTCATCGATGGCGGCGAGCCACCAGGCGCGGGTGCTGCCCATGCTCATGCCCTGGGCGCCGATGCGGTTGGGGTCCACCTCCGGGCG
>JACQDI010000302.1 GCA_016201195.1 Acidobacteriota bacterium
AGCGCTTTCGCGGCGACGCCGAGTATGTCCGCGCCGGACAGAAATTCTATCTGCCTTACTTTCAGGGCCGCCGCCGGGTCCTCGACCTGGGATGCGGCCGGGGCGAGTTCCTGGAGCTGATGCAGGAAAACGGGATCGCCGGCCGCGGTGTAGACAGTGATCCCGAGTCGGTTGCCGTGTGCCGCCAAAAACAGTTGGAAGCGGACCAGGACGACCTGTTTTCTTACCTGGCGAACCTCGCCGATGAGAGCCTGGACGGCATTTTTTCCTCCCAGGTGGTGGAGCACCTGCCGCCATCGCGCCTGGCGGAACTGGTGGCGCTCGCCGCTTCGAAGCTCGAACCCGGCGGCGTGCTGGCCATCGAGACGCCAAACCCGGAGTGCCTGGCCATCTTCGCCACCAACTTCTACCTGGATCCCACGCACACGCGCCCGGTGCCCTCGGCCCTGCTGCACTTCTACTTTGAGGAAAGCGGCCTGGGCTCGATCGAGGTCCACCAGCTTGCCCTGGCCTCCCAAGCCTTCCCCGAGATCGCCGCCCTGACCGGCATCGAGGCACTGGCCGGGTTCCAGAAGCGATTCCTCGGCGGGCTGGATTACGCCATCATCGGGAGCAAGTTGTAGAACCAGTAGGCAGTAGGAATGACTGAATTTACCGGCGAGCGGGTGGTCCCGGGAGAGGTCGAGATCGACCTGCTCAACGAGCACCTGGCGCGGTATGCCTTCGCCGCGCGGCTGGCGCGGGGTAAGCGTGTGCTCGACGCCGGGTGCGGCCTGGGCTACGGAGCCGCCCGGCTGGTCCCTTGCGCCCGCCGGGTAGTGGCCCTGGAGATCGATTCGCAAGCGGTGGAAACGGCGCGGCGCCAATACGCGTGTGAAGGGCTCGATTTTCTGCGCGGCGACTGCCGCGAGCTTCCCTTCCCCGACGGCTCGTTTGACCTGGTAGTAGCCTTCGAGGTCATCGAACACCTGGAGCAGTGGGAGAGGCTGCTCGCCGAGTCTCGCCGCGTGCTGGCCCCCTGGGGGGAACTGGTGGTTTCCACCCCCAACCGCCTCTACTACACCGAGAGCCGCGACACGGTGAACCCGTTTCACGTACACGAATTCGAGTACGGCGAATTCTGCGAGGCGCTGGAGCGCCACTTTCCCCACCTTTGCGTGTTCCTGGAAAACCACGCCGACGGCGTGGTTTTTTCTCCGCTCGTGGCAAGTGGCGTGGAAACGGCGATCGAATCGGTGGCCGCCGAGCCTTCGAGCTCGCACTTCTTCGTGGCCGTCTGCTCGGCGCGCCCGCTCCACGGCTCGCCGGCGTTCGTCTACATCCCGCGCTCGGCCAATGTCCTGCGCGAGCGGGAGCAGCACATCGCCCTGCTCGAACACGAGCTCGAGCAGAAGAACCACTGGCTCGAGCAGGCCAAACAGGACCTGAGCCAGTTGCATGAGAACTACCAGACCCTGGAGCGGGAAGCACGGCAAGCGATCCAGACGCTCGAGGAAGAAAACCTGCGGAAAACCGAGTGGAGCCGCCAGTCCGAGGCCGAGGTTGAGCGCCTCAAGGGACTGCTGGAAAACCTGCAAGTCCTGTTTGACGAGCGTACCGCCTGGGCGCTGCAACTCGAAGCCGAGCGTGCCGATCTGGCGGCAAACTACCAGCGACTGGAGGCCGAGGCGGAAAAGGTGCGCGCCGACCTGAAAGCCTGCGTCAACCAGTTACACGCCACCGAGGCGGATCTCGAGGAACGGACCCGCTGGGCGCAGAGCCTGGACCGGCAGCGAGAGGAGATGGAAGCCCGGATCGCCCGGCTGACGGCAGACCTAAACTCCCTCTACGGCTCACCCGCCTATCGGATTGGTAAGAGATTGGGTCTGGCCCCGGTGCCGCCGTCAGACCCGAAGCGAAAAATTGACGATTGATTCATTCACAATGACGATGAACCAGGACCAGCAAATCGTCAGGCACGGCTTACTGCGAGATCCTTAGATTCGTGAAGTACCCGTCGGTTCCGGGGCCGATCCAGAGGGCGACCGCGCCCTTGGATTCTCCCCTTTTCAGGTCGTTGACCAGCAACGTGGGCTGCTCGGCGCCGTGGACATAGAGACGCGCCTTCACGCCCCGGACCTCGATCTTGACCTTCGTCCACTGCCCCGC
>JACQDI010000303.1 GCA_016201195.1 Acidobacteriota bacterium
CCTTGGATGAGAAAATGCTGCACTCCGAGAATGAGAACAAGATCTCCGACCGCTGCGCCGCGCGGCCGGTACTGGATGCCCGCAGCGACGAGGACATCATCGGCTACGACGAGCACGGGGTTCCGGACTGACATGGTGATCGACACTTCCAAATGCTGGTGCAGGTGTCCAGAAGGATCACGGATCACTCCCGAAGCGCATCCCACTCCTCGTCAGTCGGCTGGGTCAAGTCGCCGTGGATCTTGATGGCGCCTTTAGCGTCTGTCCCACGTTGCCTCGCGTGCGTTCACAGCCCATAATCGGAGACTATGCGCGCGCGCGACCGGGTGCTGGGGCTGTTGTTCCTGCTGGCCATTGTGACTTACGTGGACCGCGTGTGCATCGGGACCATGGCCGGAGCGATCTCGCGGGACCTGGGTCTTTCGCCGCGCGAGATGGGGACAGTGTTCAGCGCCTTCATCCTGGGGTACGTGCTGTTCGAGTTTCCGGCGGGGTGGCTGGCTGACCGCTATGGGGCGCGGGCGCTGCTGGCGCGGATCGTTGTGTGGTGGTCGATGTTCACGGCGGCAACCGCGTATGCGTGGAGTTTTTCCAGCATGCTCGCCATCCGTTTCCTGTTTGGAGCCGGGGAGGCGGGGGCGTTTCCGGCCTGCTCGACGGTGGTGCTGCGGTGGTTTCCGGCCACCGAGCGCGGGCGGGCCAATGGGATACTTCTGATGGGCAGCCGACTCGGGGGAGCGGCCGCCCCGGCGCTGGTGATCTACCTGATGAACCGGCTGGGATGGCGCCACACGTTCCTGGTTTTTTCGGGGCTGGGCGCGGCGTGGGCGGCGGTGTGGATGTGGTGGTACCGGAACCGCCCGGAGGAACACGCCTCGGTCCGCCCGCAGGAATTGGATAAAATCCGCGCCGGGAACGTGACGGTGGCCCGCGGCGCGCTCGACTGGCGGCGCATCTGGCGGAGCCGCAACCTGTGGGCGCTGTGCGCCATGTACTCCGGGTATACCTACGGCCTGTATTTTTATCTCACCTGGCTGCCCACCTACCTGCGGCAGTACCGGGGACTCTCCTGGGCGGGCGTGGGGCTGGGAGCCGCCTTGCCGCTGCTCGCCGGGGCAGTGGCCAACGTGGCCGGCGGCTACTGGACCGACGCGCTGGTGCGGCGTGTGGGGCTGCGCTGGGGGCGGCGCATCCCGGCGATCTCGGGCCTCGCGGCTGCGGGTATCCTGCTGGCCGTGGCGGCTCTCGCGCGCGGCAGCCTGGCCAGCCTGCTCGCGCTCGCCCTCAGCTTCGGCGCCGCCGACCTGATCCTCGCCGTGTGCTGGGCCACCTGCGTCGATCTGGGCAGGCAGAACGCCGGCGCGGTCTCGGGTATTATGAATTCCCTCGGCCAGGTGGGAGGGATGTTCTCGCCCTACCTGCTGGGATGGCTGCTCGAAAAGTGGGGCTCCTGGACGATCCCGCTGCTGATCTCGGCGGCGTACTACGGCGTCAGCGCCGCATTGTGGCTGCTGATCGACCCGGAAGAAGACCACTACCTGAGCGCGCCACGCTGATCGCCACGTCGAACCACCCGAGCATCATTTCGTCCCAGCTCTGCTCGCCCCAGTGCACCTCGACGTTGGGGTCGGGGTTGCGCGGGTTGTTGGCCGAGTTGTCGTAGTGGGCCGTGCACTCGATCCGCGTGCCGGGCGGCAGCAGGATGGGCTGCTCCAGGTAATAGTAGGGTTGCCAGTTAAAGTCGTAGCGCGGCACGCGGAGCAGGACCTGGGATTCGCCGGTCGGGTAGACGGCGCGAAACTCGAATGACCGCCCGCGCAGGTGCATGTGCGGGCGCATGCCGACCAGCGATAGCGGCTCGGTGACGGTCGTCGACGCCTCGACGCGATGGTTTGCGGCCCCAGGCGGGATGGCCAGCCAGTGGTTGGAGGCGCTCATGGCCACAATGCGCGACTCCGGCGGGCGCTTGGCAAACACCAGTCCGATCCGCGAGCGATCCACGCCTGCTTTCCCGTTGGCCGTGTAGTGCATCTGGAAGATCAGCGCGGAGCCGGCGGGGATGAGCCGGGCCTGGCCGGGCTTCCAGGTTTGCGGGGACATGCCCGGCGCGTAGCCGGCGAGATAACGGCCGAAGCGGAACCCGGTGTCGTCCTGGACCATGACGATGGCGTGGTGCACCACGGCGCGGTTGCCCGGGCGGACCTCCGCCATCTCCACCCAGCGGTCCTCTGTAAAGTGCGTCGAAACAGAGTAGTACTGATAGTCTAGGGTGCCCGAGGCCGGGATGCGCACCTCTTCGGGCAGCTCGAAAACGGCATCGGGCTGGGGGATTCGCCAGCCTTGAGTAAAGCGGCGGGGCGGAGGAGCGTCGGCCGGCTCGCCTTCGCGCGCGCCCCCGTCCACCCAGACGACCAGCGTTTCGATCTCGCGCGGGGGCAGCGAAAGGTCGTTGCGAAACCTTCCATATTGCGAGTCGGCGTGCCACGGCGGCATGCGCTTCAAAATGACCGCCTCGCGAATCGCCTTGGCCCAGGGCCGCGTGTCCTTGTAGGTTTCGAGCGCCATCGGGCCGATCTCGCCGGGACGGTGGCAAGTCTGGCAGCGCTGCTGGAGAATGAGGAGTACGTCCTTGTAAAAAGTGACCTCGGCGCCGCTCGCCGGGAGCGCCAACACCGCGGCCAAGGCCCAGCGCAAGGTTTTCTTTGCGGCCTTTGCCTCCTTGGCGTCTTTGGGTGACAACGGCATTTTTCCTAACCCCGCAGGTACGCTACAGTATATTACCATGCGAAACCGAATCGGCCTCCAGATAGAGGAGCCGAGCCGGGAGGCGCCGGGGCGAAGCCGGGGTTTATTCTGACGTCTGAGTTCCGACCAGCGCGTTGAGCAGGTCAGGACTTGACGGCGGGAGCGTCCACGGCGCGGCTGGAGGGTTGAGTGGATCGAGGCGCGCCGGGTCGAACCGGTCGGGCGTCTCGACAATCACTGGTAGAGCGCCTCGGCCGCCCAGGAGATCATGAAACGGAGCTGGATTCGGAGGCAGCTTCCGAGGCGGCCCTCCGCATGCTGGGACGGGGCCTGTTTCCGGCCGCCACGGAGGCGGCCATCCTGGAGCGGCTGCTGGATCTGTACCGGGAAGCGAGCCCGGAGGCGCTCGAGCCGCTGGACCCGCTCGACCTGATCGCTGCCGAGTGGTCCCGCCAAGGTCTGCGCCAACTCAGCCCGCCCCAGGAGTGGTGGTGGCTGGCCTACCCGGCCAGCATTCCGCAGAGCTGGGGCGCGATGCTGGTGCAAAGCTGGACGCTCAAACCGAAGAATGCTGCGAAGCATCCTTGATTATTGCGTTTTGTCTTTTGCAGTTTGCCTTTTGCCTTGCTTTTCAGGTTCTACGGCCGAACGATGGTCCCGTCGAGCCGCCGGTCGTTGCCCCGGCTGCCGCCCGGCGTCTTATACGGAAACTTCGCGGCCAGCTTCTCGTCGATGTCGATTCCGAGTCCCGGCTTGTCGTTGGAGTACATATAGCCGCCCTTGATCTCCGGCGCCCCGGGGAAGACTTCGCGCACGGTCGGGGAGAAGAAATTCTGCTCCTGAATGCCGAAGTTGTAAATGGCGAGATCCAGGTGCATGTTCACCGCGTGGCCGACCGGGGAGACGTTGCCCGGCCCGTGCCAAGCGCTGCGCACGTTGAAGAACTCGCACAGGGAGGCGACCTTGCGAGCCATGTTCAGCCCGCCCACGGCCGAGATGTGGATGCGGATGAAGTCGATCCAGCGATTGGTCACCAGCGGCAGCCACTCGTGGCGGTTGACGAACAGCTCGCCCATGGCCAGCGGCGTGGTCGTCTGCTGGCGCATGATCTGGAACCAGGCCACGTCCTCCGGGGCGAAGCAGTCTTCAAGGAAAAACAGGCGGTAAGGTTCGAGCGCCTTGGCAAGCTGCAGCGACAGCGCCGGGGTGGGCCGCTCGTGCACGTCGTGCAGCAGCTCCACGTCGAAGCCGAGCTTGGCGCGCAGGTACTCGAACATCTTGATGGTCATGTTGACGTAGGGCGTCGGCTCGAAGACCGGGGAGGGGGCCACGCCTTCCGGCCGCATCTTCTGCACCGCCTCGGAGGTGGCCGCCCCGCCCACGCCGTAGCCGGAAAATCCGGGCGTGGCCACCTGGACGCGGACGTGGCGGTAGCCCTGGGCCATCCATTTGCGCACCTGGTCCTCGAGGTCCGCGAGCTCGCGCGCCGCCGCGTGGGCATAGAGCGGGACCGCTGCGCGCATCTTGCCACCCAGCAGCTTGTAGACCGGCACGCCGCAACGCTTGCCCAGAATGTCCCAGAGCGCGCCGTCCAGGCCGCTCAAGGCGTTGTTTCCCGTAACCCCGCTGCGGAAGTAGGACTGCACATAGGCCGACTGCCAGATGTCCTCGATCTCGTCGCAGTTCCGGCCCATCACAAACGGCTTCAGGTAATTCTCAATATATGCGGCGACTGACAGCGGCCGCTCGCGGTGGGTGGCGCACCCCAGACCGTAGAGCCCCGGCTCGTCGGTGAGTACCTTCACGACGACCAGGTGGTCCCCGGCCGGCTGCGTGAGGATTGTCTTCACATCGGTGATCTTTACCGGGGGCAGCCCCCGCCGCGCCTGGGCCTGCGCCGCGGCTAAGGGTCCGGCTCCGCCGAGCAGCCCGGCGCCGGCTCCACCGAAAGTCTTCAATGCGCTTCGTCGATTCATGGAATCCTCCTCGATGACTCGCTACTCTAGCAGATCCCGAACCTGTCGTTTAAGGGTCGGCAAGTCCCGTTGGACTGTATCCCAGAGTTCGCTAAGATCCAAGCCGAAGTACTCGTGGACGAGAATGTTCCGCATGGCAATGATCTTGGGCCAAGGCACTTCCGGGTGAGCATCGCGAAACTCCTGAGGAAGGCTGCGAGCCGCCTCGCCGATCACCTGCAAATGGTGAATAACTCAAACCTAGATCAGTGGATCTCGATCAAACGCCTCTCGACCAGCGGCTGTATACTGCTCAATCCGGGCAACTGCTTCAAGGATGTCTTGCAAGCGGGCGCCGGCGTCCCTCATAAGGGGCGCGCTTCTCGCAGGACCTGCTCGCGGATGCGAGGACGCAGCCCTCCTTCTGTGGCTATGTCCACCTTGCGCCCCAGAAGGTCCTGGAGGTCCAGTATTAGCCCCGCATGGTCGAGTAGGGTCCGGCCCGGCTCGAGATCGACGAGAAAATCAATATCGCTGCCGGGATCATCCTCTCCCCGGGCCACCGAGCCGAAGATTCGTACGTTTCGCGCGCCGTGGCGTGCGGTTACGGCCAGTATATCCGTGCGTCGCTCCTTCAGAGACTCGTCGGTCCTCATAATTTCAGTTTAGCTCAAGGCTCAGAAGATGTATTTCAAAGCAAACTGCATTTCCCGGTTGTTGGTGATGGTCGAGGTGATGCGCCCGAAAGTCGCGTCGCCGAGGGTCCGGGCGGGGGCGCTGAATTGGGGAGTGTTCAGGAAATTGAATGCCTCGTAGCGGAACTGCACGCGGTGGCCTTCCTTGATGCGGAACTGTTTGAACAATGCGAAGTCCCAGGTCTTTTGAGCGGGCGCATCAAACAAGGCGCCGCCGGCGTTGCCGTAGCCCAAGGGGCCCAGGAATATGCCGTCGCCGGAGCAGCCGTTGCACTTGGAGCGGATAAACGCGTCGGTATTGAACCAGCGGTCGAGGGTGCGGCCGTCCATGACGCGGTCGACCTTGGCGCCAGTCACGATGTTGGGGCGGGGGGAGGCGGCAGTTCCGGTGTTCTGGGAGTCACCCGACTGGCCCACGGTGACGGGAAAGCCGGAGGTGAACTGGATGATGCCGTTCAAGGACCAGCCGCCCAGCACCACGCCCTTCAGACCCTTTGCTCCGCGGAAGGCCGGCAGCTCGTAGACGTGGCTCAGGACCAAGCGGAACCGCTGGTCGAGGTTGAAGCGCGCGCGGTCGGCGCGAAGGGCGCGCGGGTTCTGCGGGACGTTGCTCGCGAAGGGGCCGGATTCGTTCACGCTGTAACCGACGCCCAGGGCCTTCTGGTAATTGAAGGACGCGACGAACGTGAGGCCTTTGGCGTAACGCTTTTCGGCCCGGAGCTGGAGGGCGTTGTAAGAAGAGTTGGCGCTGGAGTCGAGGTAGCGCAGCGTGCTCAGCGGGATGAGCTTGTCGGGGTTCAAGGAATCGGTATAGAACTGGATGGGACGGCGGGACTGGATGTCGCCGAGGCCCGGGTCGGGGTTATTGAAGTTGCTGATGGTTGTATCAATATGCGTACCCTTGCTGCCCAGGTATCCGATGGCGGCGACGAAATTCTGGGAGAAGCTGCGCTCGAATTCGGCGGTCCACTGCCAGACGTTGTTGTTCAGGAACATGGAGCGGTTGTTGCGGGAGGCCTGGATGTTGCCCAGGGTCAACAATGCCGTCGGGTTGTTGCCAGCGGGTCCGGGGAACGGATTGCCGATAGTGGCGGTGGGGTTGGTGCGGTCATTGTTGACGACATTAGAACCGGACAGCGGCGGCTGGAGATTGAGAATCTGAAAGTTGTTCATCTGGTTGGCGTTGTAGAACTGGCCGCCGCCGGCGCGAAAAACGGTGCGGTCGGTGATGCGATAGGCGATGCCGAGGCGCGGCATGATCTGTTTCCAGTTGATATCGTAGAGCGGGGTCGAGTCGCCGGGGTTGGGAATGAGCATGGGGACGAGCCTGCCGCTGACGATGCGGGCTTTATCGGGCGCGAAGGAGACGGTGCGGATGCGGCCTTTGACGTCCTGATCGATGACGTGTCCGAAGAGGTCCCAGCGGACGCCCGCGTTAATGGTCAGGCGGGAGGTGGCCTTGAAGTCATCGAGCCAGTAGAAGCCGAACTTGTGCTGGCGGGTGGTGAGGGCGGGCTGGCCTTCTGCGCTCTGAGAGGAGGTGGGGAAGCCCAGCATGAATTCGGCGAAGGCGTCGGGAATCCCGGTGATGTCGCGGGTGAAAGTGAGCTGGCCTCGGGGCACGTTGGCCCGGGCGCTGCCCGCAATGTTGTATCGATAAAGAGACCGCCGAACTTGAAGTTGTGCTTGCCGCGATTGATGCTGACGCTGTCGGCGAACTCGTGGACGTAGACGTTGTCGAGCTGCCCGCCCTCGCGCACGTAGTTGATGCCCAGGAACCCCTGGACGGAGATGATGGGGAGGCCTTCCTCATTGGGGCGGAGCGTCCGATTGTTGTCGCCGGCGACGCGGAAATCGAGGCCCAGGGAGCGCATGTCGAAGCCGACGTTGGTCAGCGGGGCGTTGAAATCGGTGTGGGTCTTGTTGTAGCCGTAGCGAAAATCGTTCAGGATGGTGGCGCTCAGAATCTTCGAGTACCCGATGGCCAAATTCTGGGAGCGGTTCTGGGTGGTGACCTGATTCACGCGCCCGAGGGGGATGCTGTTGGAAACGGCGCTTACCACGACGTAGCGGCCGAAGACGCGGTCGTTGGCGCCGAAGCGGTGGTCGAGGCGCGTCAGGTATTGGTCGCTATCGATGTTGAGATCGTCGGTGCCGATCACGTTGACGGAGCTGCCGGCAGCGCGAGCCTGGGCGTCGACATTGGGGTAATTCATAAACCCCCCGCCGGGGAAGGGGCTGTGGTCCTTCCAGGTGAGCAGGTTGCGCGAGACGGGGTTGATCAGGCTGGGCGGGATGATGTTGTTGGGGAACGGCGTGCTGCTGCCGGGGAGGCGAATGGCCCGGGCAACGGCGGGGTTGGCATCACGCGGATACCAGCGGTTACCGGGTACTAGCAATTCGGAGAAATCGCCATTGCGCATGTCGAGGGTGGGCGCGGCGCCGCTCGAAACCGTGCCGCGGCGCTCGCGGCGGGCGTCCCAGTTGAAGAGCCAGAAGGTCTTGTCCTTCTTAATGGGGCCGGAGGCGACGGCGCCGTACTGGTTGCGGCGGAGCTTGTTCTTCGGCTGGTTGGGCGGCAGGAAGAAGCCTCGGGCGTCGAAGGTGTCGTTGCGGACGAACTCGAACAGCGTCCCATGGAAGCTGTTGGTGCCGGACTTGATGGCCACGTTGACCTGGGCGCCGGAGTTCATACCGTACTCGGCCGAGTAGACGGCGCTCTGAACCTTGAACTCGTCGATCGCCTCGATGGACGGGGTGAAGCTCATGGTATTGATGCGAGGCTCAGTGGCCACGACGCCGTCGAGGGTGATTTGCTGCTGGATGTCGCGCTGGCCGTTGGCGGCGATCTGGACGGTCTGGCCGGGGATGGGCGTGCCGCCTGTGCCGCCCACGCCGTTGCGGCTGGTGCCGTAAGTGACGCCGGGCATGAGGGTGGCAAGCTGCTCGAAGTTGCGGCCGTTCAAGGGCAGCTCGACCACGCGCTTCGATTCGATGACCGAGCCGAGCGTGGCATCTTCGGTGCGCAGCAGCGAGGCGACGCCGGCCACTTCCATGGTTTCCACCTGCTGGCCTACCTGCATATGGAAATCAATGCGGGCTTTGTCCTGCAATTGCAGAATGATGCCCCGCACCACCTCTGTCTTGAAGCCGGCGGCCGAGCAGGTGACCTCGTACCCGCCGATCTCGAGCAGCGGAAACACGTAGTTGCCGGTCTCGTTGGTGGCAGTGGACCGCACGTCGCCGGTGGCGATCCGCTTGGCGGTGACGGCGGCGCCGGGGATGACCGCCCCCGTGGGGTCGGTAACCAGCCCCAGGATTTCGGTGGAAACAGTCTGCGCACACAAGCTGGACAGAAAGAGGAACCACACAAAGCCCCGTGTCGGCATGGCAACCTCCTGCGAGATGTGAGCATAGCGTAGACGTGGCCGGCGGCGGTTGTCAAGCATCGGAGAGCCCTTCTGGCTTGCACGACCGAAAGAGTTTACAATGAGTCCGAGACGAATCGGGGGTACGTATGCGGATCCTGGCGTTCGTTGTGGTGTTCTCGGCAGTTTCACTCGCACAAACTGTCTCCACCCAAATCCTCGGTCTGGTCACCGACCGGACGGGGGCCGTGATTCCGGGGGCGACGGTGAAGGCCCGGCGGGTCGCCACCGGCGACCTCCGCTCGACCGAAACCAACGAGACCGGCAACTACATCTTCCCTCTGCTCGACATCGGCGAGTACGAGGTCACCTGCTCGGCGCCGGGCTTCAAGACCCAGGTTCGCAGCGGCGTGGTCTTGCAGCTCCAGGACAAGGCCCGGCTCGATTTCCAGATGGAGGTGGGTGAGCAAGTGGAGAAAATCGAGGTGACCGGCGTAGTCAGCCTGCTGAGCACCGAAGACGCTACGCTCGGCTCGGTGGTCGAACACCGGCGCGTGGTCGACCTGCCGTTGAACGGCCGCAACTTCGGCCAGCTCGCCACGCTGATGCCGGGCGTGGTGTACGGCACCTCGCGCATGGGCCTCGACGGCCAGCAGACCATCGGCACCCGCGCCATGCCCGGGCAGATCGTGGGGCTTTCGGCCAACGGCCAGCGCGACACCAACCAGAACATCACCCTCGACGGCGTGGCGGCGGTTGACGGCTTCAAGAGCGCCATGCTGTTCGTCCCCTCGGTCGAGGCGGTCGAGGAATTCAAGATCCAGAGCGCGGTCTATTCGGCCGAGTACGGGATGAACTCCGGCGCGCAGGCCAATGTGGCCATCAAGTCGGGGACTAACGACCTTCACGGCACGGCTTTCGAGTTCCTCCGCAACGACAAGCTCGACGCGCGCGGCTTCTTCGCCCCGCCCGGCTCCAACAAAAACCGTCTGCGCCGGAACCAGTTCGGCGGCGTGGCCTCCGGCCCGATCAAAAAGGACAAGACCTTCTGGCTGGTGAATTACGAAGGGCGTCGCGAGGTCCGCGGCACCCCGGCCCGCCAATCGGTGCCGACCTTGGCCATGCGCCGCGGCGACTTCTCCGAGATCGTGCAGCCTCGAAATCGCTGGTACCCCACCGACTCGAACCCCGCGTCCACGCGCGCCATCCGCTTTCCGGCCTCCGCCGACCCGTTCCCCAACAACATCATCCCGGCCAGCCTGATCTCGAAGGTCTCGACCAACATCCTCACGTTCCAGAAGACCAGTCCGTTCCCCGAGGGCGGCTTCATCCCGCCGCCCAACTTCGACGAGCAGGCCCGGGCCGCCGGCACCACGCTGAACCGCGTCGGCACCAACGACCAGATCCTCAACAGCGACTCGTACCTGGGCCGTTTCGACCACCGCTTCGGCGACAAAGACCGCATCTTCGTCCGCTACGTGATCGTCGAATCGGCCTGGACCAACGACCCGCTGCAACGCACCAACAAGTTCGTCACCGATTTCCGCGCGCAAAACATCGGGGCCGGCTACACCAAGATCCTGAGCCCCACCGTGCTCAACGAGGCACGCTTCGGGCTGAACCGCATCCGCGCCAACCAGCTCGGCATCCAGACCGGCACCGACTTCACCCACCGCGACCTCGGCTTCGACTTCCGCGTGGTCGGCGACAACAACCGCACATTGACCTCGCGCGAGGAGGGCCTGCCCGACATCAGCATCCAGGGCTATACCGGCACGGGCTCGGGCAACGTGACCTTCAACGTCAACGAGACCTACAACGCCTCGGACAACCTCACCATCAATCGCGGCCGGCACAACTTCAAGTTCGGCGCCGAATACCGCAACGGTCCGGTGAACAACGAGGCGGCCAACCTGCCGCGCGGCCAGCTCACCTTCACCCGCGACATCGTGGGCCTTCCCGATGCCTTCGCCGCCTTCCTGATCGGCATCCCGCTCAACGCCAATTCGGCCGAGGGGGCGCCGCCCAACTTCATCCGCCAGCAGAAGTGGGGCTTCTACTACCTCGACGACTTCAAGGCCACGCCGAAACTCACCGTGAATTTCGGCCTGCGCTGGGACTGGTACGGCCCGGTTACCGACACGACCGGCCGCATCCGCAACCTCTCGTTTGCCTCGGGCGACGCCCGCACCATCAACAGCCAGTTCGCCCCCATGCTGGTTCCCCAACCGCTCGAGTCGAAGGCGCTTTACGACATCAACTGGAAACAGTTCATGCCGCGCCTGGGTCTCGCTTATCGCTTGAGCGAGCGCACCGTGCTGCGCTGGGGCTCCGGCCACTTCTACAGCCCGCAACAGACCAACAACTTCAACATCCTGGGCCTGAACCCGCCTTTCTCGGGCTCGATCGTGTTCAATAACAGTACTACCAATCCCACCGCCACCATCGCGAATCCCTTCCTCGGCTCTCCGGCCGGCGGCGGCCCCGCGGCCATTGTCATGCTCGGCAATCTCCAGGCCGATCGCGGCAACCGCTCGCTATATCTCAACAATGATATCTGGCAGTGGACCGCCGAGCTGGAGCACAGCTTCGGCAAGAGTTTCGTCACCGGCCTGGCCTACGTGGGCAGCCAGGCGTCCAACATCGACATGCCCGTGCAAAACTCCAACAACCCGGATCCGGGGTTGGGGACGGTGCAGTCGCGCCGGCCGATCCAGTTCTATGTGGACTCCCGCGAGCCGGACAAGCTGCTGCCCCTGGGCACCGTGCGGCGCCTGGAAACCTGGACCAGCGCCAGCTACCATGCGTTGCAGGCCCGCGCCGAGAAGCGCTACTCGCACGGCCTGCTCTTTCACGCCGCTTTCAATTACCAGAAGGCCCTCTCAGTCGGCTATAGCGTGAACGAGGGACCTCCCTACGGCAGCAACTTCACCCAGGACCCCCGCAACCGCGAGGCCGATCGCGGGCGCTCCTACATCGACCAGCGCTTCCGCTTCGTGTTCAGCCACATCTGGGAGATCCCCTGGATGCGGAACGCAACGGGGCTGAAGGGCGCGGCGCTAGGCGGCTGGGCCGTCAACGGCATCATCCAGTTGCAATCCGGCCTGCCGGTGACCGTTTCCCAGTCCGGCGACTCGCAGAACACCGGCGCCCAGAGCGTCCCGCGTCCACACATCGTCGCTGGCCAGAAAGTCGAGCGGGTTATGCCCGGCCGCACCATCGACCACTGGTTCAACACCAGCGCCTTCGTGCGCTCCAAGTGCGACGGCTGCCCCGGTGATGGGATCTACCTCGGTCCCAAAGGGTACGGCAACGCCGGCGTCTCCTTGTTCGACGCCCCCGCCCAGAAGACCTGGGACTTTGCCCTGTTCAAGGAGTTCACAATCAAGGAAGGCCACCGCGTGCAGTTCCGCTACGAGGCGTTCAATTTCCTGAATACCCCCCAGTTCAACGCCCCCAGCCGCAGCTTCGGCAGCGCCGACCTCGGCCGTATCAGCTCCACGGTGATCAACAACCGGGAAATGCAGTTTGGGCTGAAGTATCTGTTTTAGGCGATAATAGCCGTAGAGGATTTGGTGATTTCCTGATTTGGTGATCGAACAGCGTCGGCCGGCGGTTTTTCAATCACCAAATCACCAAATCATAAAATCACCAAATTCTTTTGGGGGTTCACATGGCCGATCTCACCACTACATTCGCCGGCCGCATTCATTCACCAAACCCGTTCTGGCTGGCTTCGGCGCCACCGACCAATTGCGGCGAGCAGGTGATGCGCGCCTTCGACGCCGGTTGGGGCGGCGCGGTCTGGAAGACGCTGGGCGAGCCGATCGTCAACACTACCTCCCGCTACTCCTCGGTCGACTGGAACGGGCAGCGGATGATGGGGCTGAACAACATCGAGCTGATCACCGACCGGCCGCTCGACGTGAACCTGCGCGAGATCGCCGAGGTGAAGAGGCGTTACCCGCGGCATGCCGTGATCGCCTCGCTCATGGTTGAGTCGAAGCGCGAGGCCTGGCACGAGATCGTCAAGCGCACGGAAGACACCGGCTGCGACGGCCTGGAGCTGAACTTCGGCTGCCCGCACGGCATGAGCGAGCGCGGCATGGGTTCCGCCGTGGGCCAGGTGCCCGAGTACACCACCCTGATCACCGAGTGGGTGAAAGAGGTGGCCCGCACGCCGGTCCTGGTCAAG
>JACQDI010000304.1 GCA_016201195.1 Acidobacteriota bacterium
GAGCGACGCCACGAGCGGATCTCCATCAAATTCAACGAAGCCGCGGCCGTCGACCGCCACAAGCTGATGGCCTACCTCGGCTCCACCCCCGGCGCCGAATTCACCCCCGCCGGGGTGCTGAAATTCACTGTCGACGGCGCCGGCCCCGCCCAAACCATCGCCGCCGTCAAAGACCTTTTGTACCAGTTATCTGTAGAATAAGGAGCGCGGACAATTGACCTACGGTGGCACTCCTGGGAGCCATGCCGAGCCGCCCCGGTTCAGCACCGGCACGCGCTTCACGCCCCTCGGCGCAACGCGCGCTCCACAGCCTTCGGGTTACGCTCAATCACTGTAAGGCAGGCGCGGGAAGTACAGACCAGGGCGCGTAATTTTCGCCAGCCGACATCGGACCATGTAATCCTCAACGGGAGAACCAACGAGTTCCAATTCTATGAGGCGTTTTTCGCCGGCGCGCGTCACTGGGCCGGCGACCTCCACCGGATTACCGAGCAAGTTTTCTCGGAAGGGCTTCGCCTGGGCCTCTGCGCAGTCGCTGTTTTGCACGCGGCTCGTCGCCGGCGTCTGGGTTCGCCGCCTCGGACCCCCCAAAAACCTGTTGCATCCACTACAAACGTAAATGACAATAAAGGATATGAAGGCATTCTTTCTGTTACCCCTGGCGGCGGCCCTCGTCCTGCCCGCGGCTGATGTCAAAGTCATCGAGGACATCATCGCCAAGGTCAACGGCGAGATCGTCACCCGCTCCGAGCTGGAGAAGAATCTGGCCGAATACCGCGCCGAGCTGATGCGCCAAAACGTGCCCGCCGCCAAGCTCGACGCCGCCGTGGCCGAGCACCAGAAGGATGTCCTGCGCGACCTGGTCGACCAGAGCCTGCTTGTCCAGAAGGGCAAGGAGCTGAACATCAGCGTCGAATCCACCGTCATCAAGCGCCTCGACGATCTGCGCCGCCAGTACAAAGTCGCGAGCATGGAGGAGTTCGAGAAATTCGTCTCTGAAAAAGGCGGCATGCCCTTCGAAGACCTCAAGGACCAGATCCGCAACCAGATGCTCACCGAGCGCGTGATCCAGCAGGAGGTCGGCCACAAGATTAATGTGAACAAGGACGAAGTCGCCAAGTATTACGAAGAACACAAGGCCGAGTTCGTCCGGCCCGAGCAGGTCCGCCTGCGCCAGATTCTGGTCTCCACCGAGGGCAAGGATCCCAAGGAAATCATCGCGGCCGAAAAGAAGGCCAACGACATCCTGGCTCGCCTCCGGAAAGGCGAGCGCTTCCCCGAGCTGGCCGGCAAGGTCTCCGACGACAAGGATTCGGCCGAGGTGGGCGGCGACATTGGTTTCTGGAAACGCGGCCTGCTCGACAAACAGATCGAAGAGATCGTATTCAACGCCAAGCGCGGGTTCGTCACCGACGTTTTGAAGCGCCCCAACGGTTTCTTGATCCTGAAGGTCGAAGAGCGCCACCAAGCCGGCCAAGCGTCCTTGCAGGACGTCGAGCAGGAGATCCAGGAGCGGCTGTATATGCCCAAGATGCAGCCCGCCCTGCGCGCCTATCTCACCCGCCTGCGCGAGTACGCTTTCATCGAGATACGCCCCGGCTTCGTCGATAGCGGCGCCGCGCCAGGAAAAGACACCGCCTGGAAGGATCCGGAGGATTTCAAGCCAGCCGTTACCACCAAGGCCGAGGCGGCCAAGAAGAAAAAGCGCCTGCTATGGGTGGTGCCCCGCGGGAGCAGTAAGTCTAAGACCTCGACTGACGCCACGCCGCCGGCTGATAAGCCGGCGGAAAAACCCGCAGCGAAAGAGCCCGACAAATCCAAATAGCCGCCCCGTGCCCAAGAGCCACTTTATCCGCGAGCTGAAGCCCAATCAGGTCGTCAAGGTGTTTTTCCTCGTCCACAACAAGGAGATCCGCGCGAAGAAGACCGGCGAGGAGTACCTCTCCCTGACGTTCACCGACCGCACCGGCTCGCTCGACGCCGTGATGTGGGACGGCGTCCCGGAAGTAAGGGATGCCTTTGACCGCGACGATTTCGTGGAGGTGAAAGGTTTGGTCCAGGTGCATCGCAACAAGATGCAGATGATCGTCCACACCCTGCGGCGGCTGGACGACTCCCGGGTCGAGCTGGCTGACTACCTGCCTCACACCGACAAGAGTATCGACGAACTGTGGACCGAGCTGCGCGCCGCCGTCGCCGCCATGAGGAACACGCACCTGCGCGCACTGGCCGGCGCCTTCCTCGACGACCCCGACATTGCCCGCCTCTACCGCCTGGCCCCGGCCGCCAAGACCCTGCACCACGCCCGCATCGGCGGCCTGCTCGAGCACGTGGTGTCGCTGATCGGGCTCTGCCGCCTCACCGCCGGGCACTACGACTTCATCGACCTGGACCTCCTCGTCACCGCCGCCGTCCTCCACGACCTCGGCAAGATCTGGGAGCTCGACTACCAGCGCTCCTTCCGCTACACCACCACCGGCCAGCTCTTGGGTCATATCAATATGGTGGCGGACCTGCTTCAGTCCAAGGCAGCGGCCCTGCCCGGCTTTCCGCCCCGGCTCCGCATCCTGGTCGAGCACATGATCCTCAGCCACCACGGCCAGTACGAGTTCGGCTCACCCAAGCTGCCCATGTTTCCGGAGGCGTTGCTGTTCCACTATCTCGACGACCTGGATTCCAAGCTGGAAAGCATGCGGGCCACCCTGGCCAACGACCCCAACATCGAGGGCTGCTGGACCGGCTACAACCCCTCCCTCGAGCGCCCGCTGCTGAAGAAAGACAAGTTCCTCAACGACGATGGCGGCCGCGACTAACCGCTTGCTCCCCCCGCTCGAGCTCGAGGTGATGAAAACCCTCTGGCAGCTCGGCGAAGCCACCGTGCGCGACGTCCAGCGCGAGCTCGGCCGCCGCCGCCCGCTCGCCTACACCACGGTGATGACCCTGCTCGACCGCGTGGCCCGCAAGGGCGCCGCCACCCGCCGCAAGCAGGGCCGCGCCCACCTCTACCGGCCCGTGCTCTCCCGCGACGCCGCGCTCGAGCTGGCCATCGATCGCCTCACCGGCGACTTCTTCGACGGCTCCCGCTCTCGCCTCCTCGGCCACCTCCAGGGCGAGACCAACGCGGCGTCTCCGGAATCCGAAGAGCCCCTCGACGCTACCCTGCTGTAAGACCAACGAAGAGAGCATTCTTCAAAGAAAATGCTCGCAGGCGGCAGCCTGCGCTCCTTGATTTTTGCCCTTTGCCTTTTGCGCTTTGCCTTTTGCCTTGGTGTCACACCCTATAAGGAAACCGCCTCCTCAACTCCGCGAAGTCGACCGAGATCCCCAATCCCGGCCCCTCAGGGAGTTGAACCACTCCCCCGTTCTGTACCGGATACAACCCACTGGTCACTTCCTGATACACCTTGTCGCGAGCGGCGTCCCACTCCTGGATCAGAAAGTTCCGGCATACCGACATCGCCGCAAGCGACGCCACGTGAGCGATCGGCCCGTACCACTGATGCGGCGCCACCTCCACTCCATACACCTCCGCCAAATTGGCGATCTTGCGCAGCTCGGTGATCCCACCGCAGTGGATCACGTCCGGCTGGATGATGGCCGCGCCCTTCGCCTCGAGCAAATGCCGGAAATCAAAGCGCGTCAAGAGCCCCTCGCCCGTCGCCACCGGCACCGGGCTCTTCGCCGCAATCTCGGTGAACGCATACGGATTCTCCCGCTGTGTCGGCTCCTCGATGAACATCGGATGATACGGCGCCACCGCTCGCGCGAACTCGATCGCCGACCGCGGCGTAAACGTCTCCCAAAGCTCCAGGCAAATGTCGAACGATTTGCCCCCGGCTTTGCGAACCGCCTCCACCTCCCCCACCGCCTGCTCGATTCGCTCCGCCTCCGTGTTGCCCTTCTGGACTATCCATTTCACCGCCGTCCAGCCCTGCTCCCGGCTCTGGACCGCCCGCTCGGCGAACGCCGCCGGCGTCCGCGCCTTCACGCTGCTATCCCAGTGGCTGTAGTAGACCCGCAGCTTGCTGTGGATCGGCCCGCCCAGCAGCCGCCACACCGGCACCCCCAGCCTCTTCGCCTCGATGTCCCACAAGGCAATGTCCACCGCTGCCAGCGCTGTCATCAGCACTGAGCCGTCCCGCCACCGCGACAGCCGGTAATACATCCGGTCCCAGTGACCCTCGACCGCACCGGGATCGAGGCCCACCAGCCGCGGCTCGAGCCACTTGAGGGCCTGCTCCACGATCTCCACCCGTTCCGGCAGCGACCCCTCGCCCAGGCCCACTATCCCGCCGTCGGTGTGGATCTCGAGAAACAGCAGATCGCGTCGCGGCCCCAGCAGCACCTTGTGGGTCTCGAATTTCGTGATCTTCAGCTTCGGCGAGGCGGCGAGCAACGCCCCGCCCGCAAGGCTCTGTAACAACGCTCGTCGACTGATGGGGCTCATACCTGCGCCCAATCAGGCTATCACAGGACCAAGAACGCGGCCTCGCGATCCTCGCAAAACGCTTCGATCTCACGGAACTTTTGCCTCAGGATCATCTCCACCGTCTTCGTGGAGCAGTTGCCGATGGAAACCCAGATCACCTTGGGCGGGTGGCCACGTAAACAACTGCGGTGATGAAAATCGGAGTCCTTGGAAACGACAATGAACTCGTTCCGGGCGGCGTGCTCCCAGATCGGTTCGTCGTCTGCGGCACGCAGCCCGGCTTGCTCCACATGGACTGAACCCGGAAACAGGTCTTCGAGGTCCCTCGCCAAGCGAGGTGCGAGGTTCGCATCGAACAGAAGCTTCACACCGGCTGCCCGACCAGCCTACGCTCGCGGTCGGCGGCGAAGGCCAGGCAGGCCTTAAGGTCGTCGCGGGTCAAATATGGAAAATCCTGCAAGACCTCGTCCTCGGACATCCCCGAAGCAAGGTAATCCAGCACGTCATACACGGTAATCCGAAGCCCCCGGACGCACGGCTTTCCGCCCATCTTGCCGGGCTCAATGGTAAGGAACTGCTTGTAGTCCACTTTTCGTGCCGCCCCGGTACTCGCCATATGGAGCTCAGGCTACTGCAAAGCTCCTGGCGGTGTCAAGGGCCTCCCTAAAACAGGGCCTCCCTAAAACAACCTTCACTGCAAAATCGACAATTCTCCGCCTCCCCTGTAGGCTCTATGGTCAGTTTACCCCGGGACCAAGCACCTACCAACTGGCCGTGTTGAAAACAAAGGAGATAAAGATCAGAAATGCCGTGACCCAGATTCAGTGGGGCGCGTCGTAAATGTGGTTGGCGCTGGGGTAGGTACTGCTGGTCAGCCGGCAGGCCGGCCCTTCCCCGTAAAACTCCGGGATGTGAAAGGTCTTCGGCGGCGCGTAGACGATGTCGCCCTCTTCGGCGAGCAGCGGCTTGTCGATCCCGTCCATGATCCACTGCAACCTGCCTCGCAGCACGATCCAGAACTCGGCGAAATCGGCGTGAAAGTGCCCGCGGTCACCCGGTTTGCGCTTGGGGTTGTCCTTGGCGTGCCCGTAAATGAAGTTGCCGCGCACGCGGTTCTTCCGCATCGCCGGCTCGCTCCACGCGCTTTGGCCCTGGTGCGCCTTCTCCAGGTCCTCGATGTTCACGTGCAGCCGGTCCTGCTTGCCGGGCACATCGGTGGGATTGAGACCCGTCTGGAGCGTCACCGGAATGTACTCGATTTCGCCGTTACCCACGCCCTCCGGTTTCTTCTCAAACACCGAGGTTGCGTCCCGCAGCGTCACCTCGAACCGGATGGCCGGCTCGGTCCCGGTCACTTCGAGCGAATGCAGGTGCCGCTCCGGCGCGTAGACGTACGATCCCTTGCGCGCCTCGATGGTCTGAAACTTCCCCTCCGGATACTCGATCTCGAACCGGATCCGCCCCTCCTGCACCACCCACCACTCAGGCGAATCCGGATGCAGGTGCCGCACCACCTTCGACCCCGGCGCCGCCGATATCACCACGCCCCGGCTGTTGCGGTCGGCAATCACCAGCTCGGTCCAGTTCGTGCGTCCCCAGTGTTTGGCCTTCAAATCCGCCAGTCGCACGAGCGGCTTGATCGGCGCCTCGTACGGAGTCGGCTTGACCGGCTTCGGAAAATACAACACCCGCTGCGCCGGAGCGGCTGCCGTCAGCGCGACAAGTAGAATCCAGACTCGGTTCGACACGTTCACCTCGACCTCGCCATCTCGTCATAAAACGCGGGCAAGCTCTTGGCGAACAGCCCGCCGATCGTCCAGCCGAGGTCATCAACCTTCAACAGCGTGGCCACCTCCTCCTTGGTCTTGCCCTGTCGCGTGAGCTGCTTCATCCGCTCGCGCATAGTCTGAAAGTCGCCCTTCCACTTCACCAGGTCGGCGCGCTTCCCAATCGCCCCGTGCCCCGGGATCACCGTGTCGAAGTCGAGCGAGAGCGCCCCGTCGATCGTCTTCATCCATGCATCGGAGCTGCCGCCCGCGCTGTAATCGATGTACGGCGCCCCGCGCACGAAAAGGTCGCCCGTGTGGACGATCTTGTGGGTGGGAAAATAAATGACCGCGTCGCCGTTGGTGTGCCCCGCGCCGAAGTGCCGCGCCCGCACCTGCTTGCCTCCCAGCACCAGCGACAGCTCGTCGGCGAACGCCACACGCGGGATCCCGGGCATGTTGTCCTTTGTCATGTTGGCTTGCGCGTTCTTGTGGGCGAAAATCTCCGTCGAGGTCATCAGCAGGTGGTTCCCGCCCGTGTGGTCCCCGTGCTGGTGCGTGTTGATCACGTACTTGATCGGCTTGTCGGTGATCGACTTCACCTTGGCCACGATCTCCGGCACGTTGCGCTCGAACTTGTCGTCCACCAGGATCACCCCGTCGTTGGTGGTGAGCACGGCCACGTTGCC
>JACQDI010000341.1 GCA_016201195.1 Acidobacteriota bacterium
TGGCCAACATCGCCGCCGCCCAGATCCGCGACCCGCAGGGCAGCGCCAAACGGCGCCAGGTGGAGCAGCGCGTGGCCGAGTTGCACGGCGCCGACACCAACTTCTTCCAGCGGACATCGAGCGGGCTGCTCGCGCCGGAGAAGTTCACCCTGGAGGACGTGGACGCGAACACGACCCGCCTGCGATGGTCTACGGCCTACGCCGGCGGCCATCCTGTCGAGCGGTACGAGATTTACCGGCGGGAGCTGAAGATCGCCACCGTCCCGTTCCAGCCCCAGCTCAGCGAGGAGCCGTTCACCTACGAAGACCGCATGACCGGCGCGCAGAACTGGGCGGGCGGTAAGTATTACAAGGTCCGGGTCGTGGACCGAGCGGGCAACGTGGCGGATACGCCAACGGTCAAGCCGGCCTGAACGGGCGCGGATTTCAAGCAAGCCGCTTGCTTGAAAGTCTCTGGGCTTGCGCGACGCCAAGAACAAGTTTGACTACCTGGAGCCGAGATCCGGGCGCAGTTTGGATTCCGAACGCCCGACGCGCTGCAACTCGCCACCGCACTTCGCGGCCGCGCGGACCTCTACGTCACCAACGATCAGACCCTGAAGCGAGGCTAGCGCAGTCCCAACTCCTGCACGATGAGCCCCAGGCGGCGCTCGTCACCTTTCGGGTGGAAGCTCTCGTCTACCGTCAGGGTCAGTTGGTGCGCGGACGCTGCTGGTAACTGCACGGGCGCCGAGAGCGTGTAACGGCCGGGGGCGGGATAGGCAGGGGTGGCGAGGACGACGCCGTCGAGGGCGATGGTGAGGCGGCGGGCTGGGGCCATGGTGGGAATAACGAAGACCATCTCGAAGCGCGTGGCTGAGTCCGGGGCCTGGAGGGTCACCGCGGCTTGCTCGGCCATCCAGCGCCAGGCGTTGTTTTCGATCTGGTAGAAGCCGGACAAGAGTTGCGGGGCCGCTTCCGGGTCGCTCATGCGCAGATAGGACAGGCGGGGCTCTGCCAGATCCACGATCTCGGCTTTCACGCGGTCCAGGAGGCCCCGGCCGGGATCGAACGGAAGAACCAGGAGGCCCCGGCCGGGATCGAACGGAAGAACGCCCAAATCGCTCGACGAATATCCGGATCGGGTCCCAAGGCCGATCAGGCGCACAGGGCCGCCGGTGAGATCCGCGCGCAGGACCTCGCGCTGGCGGCCGCCGCCGGTCGAGTAGGGAATCTTTCCGGCCAGTTCGCTCGAGACGAGCAACGCACCCCGATACACCGGTTGGTCCTTCTCGAGCGGCTCACCGCCGGCTCGCTCCAGGTAGTAGCGCAATCCCCATTCGGCGTTTGACCAGAGGCGCCGGTCGCCGGCCAGGGGCGCGACGCGGGCGACAAAGCTGCGGTACTGGTTCACATACTGGTAGTTGGCGACGGCCAGGGTCAGGCTGAGGCCGAGGCTGAAGGCGAGGGCGGGCCACCACAGCCACGGAGACTTCGTCCGGCGGAGGACCGTGAACACCACCGGGGCGGCCAGCGGCAGCAGGTAGCGGGCGGAGCCGGCAAAGAAGACAGCCACCGCGCCGGCGAAGAAGATCAGTCCCCAGGTCGCGAGGAACCTGTCTTCACTGGCGCGCTCTTTCCACAGCGCCGTGGCCCAGCGGATCAACATCGCCAGGCCCGCCGCGAGGCTCACTGCCAGCAACGCGCGCTGCCACCACAGGTATCCGGGAAGAAACGCGGCTACCACTGCGGCGGGCAAGGCTGAAGAGAAGGCCGGAACTGGGAAGACGATCCAGCCCAGATGGCTGGTCAGGGCGAGGGCGGAATGAGCCTTCTTCACGAGGGCCAGCAGGCCGTAGGATTTGAGGTACCCGCCGAGGACGCCGGCGGGCGCGGCGCCTGCGGAAAGAAGTTGAGACAGTTGCCAGGCGGCCAGGGTGGCCGGCGCGGCGAACACCGCGAGCCACGCGGCCTTCGAGCGGCGGCGGCCGTACCAGGCGTGGTGGGCCAGAATCGGCGTGGCGAAGATCGCCTGGTAGGCGCCCAGCGCGGCCAGCCCGAGTGAGGCGGCGGCGAGACGCTGCCGGCCGTCAAAGTAGAACGCGAAGCCCGCCATCCAGAACGCCAGAAACGGGAGATCGGCTTCGAGGGAGTTGCCGTTGACCACAAACGCCGGGACGCTGACGAACAGCAGGGTCGCAAGCAGCGGCCGTTCGGTGAATCGCTTTGCAAGCTGGTACATGGCCGCCACGGCTATGAGTGAGAACAGTACATAGGCGAGATGAAACCGCCACTCCCGCACATCGCCGAAGATCCGCAGCAGGAGGGCCAGGATGTAGGCGTTCAGCGGGGGATGGGGGTGGCCGGCCATCGTCACGCGCGCGCCCTGGAAGGTGTAGCCCATCTGCATCGGGTGCAGGGGATCGATCAGGGCGTTGCGGGCGATGGCTAAATAATAGACGTCATCGCCTTGGACGGCTTGATTCAGAAATGGCAGGCGCATCAAAACCACGACGGCCAGAGCGAGAAGCAGCCGACCGCGAGACGCAACAATCACGAAATCACCAAATCAGGAAATCACGAAATGAAGTCAGGGTTTCCATCGGACCACCGGTTTGCGCGCCGCAGTTACTTCGTCCACGCGGGTGGTGCGGGTGTCATGCGGGGCGCTGCGCACCAGCTCGGGGTCGTTCTGCGCCTCGTCGGCGATGGAGCGCAGCGCGTCGATGAGCGCGTCCAGCTCCCGCTTGTCTTCGGTTTCGGTGGGCTCGATCATCAGCGCGCCGTGCACGATCAGCGGGAAGCTGACCGTGTAGGGGTGGAAGCCGTAATCGATCAGCCGCTTGGCGATATCACCAGTGCGCACACCCCGGGACACTTGGCGGGCGTCGCTGAGCACGCACTCGTGCATGCTGGGGGCCTGGTAGGGCAGGTCGTAACAGCCCTCCAGGTGCTTGCGGACGTAGTTGGCGTTGAGCACGGCGTCGAGCGTGGCGTTGCGCAACCCCTCACCGCCGTGAGCCAGGATGTACGCGAGCGCCCGCACGAGCACGCCGAAGTTGCCGTAGAACGCACGCACCCGGCCGATGGACTGCGGGCGATCGTAGTCGTAGCTATAGGTTCCGTTCGACCGGGCAATGCGGGGAATCGGAAGAAAGGGCTCGATCTCGCTGATGACGGCCACCGGCCCGCTGCCCGGTCCGCCACCGCCGTGCGGGGTGGAGAATGTCTTGTGCAGGTTCAGGTGCATCACGTCCACGCCGCAATCGCCGGGGCGAACCATTCCCACCAGGGCGTTCATGTTGGCGCCGTCCATGTAGAGCATGGCGCCCTTCGAATGCAGCAGGCTCGCCGTCCGGGCAATTTCCGTTTCGAACACGCCCAGGGTGTTGGGATTGGTGACCATGAGCGCGGCCACGGAGTCGTCGAGCTGGCGCTCGAGTTGAGCCAGGTCAATCATCCCCGCAGCGTTCGAGGCGAGGCTCTCCACGCGATAGCCGGCGATGGCGGCGGTGGCGGGATTGGTGCCGTGGGCCGAGTCGGGAATCAGCACCTTCTGCCGCGGGTCGCCGCGAGATTCGAGCAGAGCGCGGATCAGCAGAATGCCGGTCAGCTCGCCGTGGGCGCCGGCGGCCGGCTGCAAGGTAACCGCGCCCATTCCGGTAATCTCGGCCAGCATCTGCTCGAGCGTAGCCTGGATGCGCATCGCGCCCTGGGCGAGCTGCTCGGGCTGGTAGGGGTGCGCCTGGGCGAGGCCCTCGATGCGGGCCACGTATTCGTTGACCCGCGGGTTGTATTTCATGGTGCAGGAACCCAGTGGATAAACGCCGAGGTCGATCGCGTAGTTCCAGGTCGACAGGCGAGTGAAGTGGCGGATCACCTCCACCTCGCTGACCTCGGGAAAGCCGTCAATGTCGGCGCGGACATTCTCCGCACCAAGAGCTTTGACCGGGTCGACCGCCGGCACATCGAGCGGCGGCAACTGGTAGGCGCGTTTGCCCGGCGAGCTGCGCTCAAACAGCAGGGGCTCGTTCTGGTTGACGTGGGTGCGGACTTTCTTGATCATCGGGAAAACACCCTCAGCAAGCGGTCCATTTCTTCGCGCCTTGTGGTTTCGGTCGCACACAGCAACATGCAGCCTTCGAGCTCCGGATAGAACCGCCCCAGCGCCAGGCCGCCAATGATGCGGTCCTCGAGCAGACGGCGATTGATGTCAGAAGGCTTTTCACTGCCGCAATCGACGACGAACTCGTCGAAGAACGGGCCGAAGAACCGGGGCTTCACGCCCTGCTTGTCCAGCCCCGAAGCCAGGTAATGGGCCTTGGCGAGGTTCTGCACGGCGAGCTCGCGCAGCCCTTTGCGGCCGTACACGCTCATGAAGACAGTTGCCATCAGGGCGATGAGCGCCTGGTTAGTGCAGATGTTGGAAGTGGCCTTCTCGCGGCGGATGTGCTGCTCGC
>JACQDI010000342.1 GCA_016201195.1 Acidobacteriota bacterium
GCCCTACAGAGAAACCATGCGCTCGAAGAAGGCTTTGGTAGCCAGGGCGGTCTTTTCCCAGGTGAACTCCCGGGCCCGCCGGATCCCTTTTTCAGTGAGGCTGCGGGCCAGCTCCGGGTCGGTGAGGAGCCGCTCCATTGCGCGGGCCAGTTCCGAGGGGCTGCGGGGATCGACTGTGAGGCCCGCTTCGGCCACCACTTCGGGCATCGCGGAGACGTTCGATGTAATCACCGGGGCGCCGGCGGCCATGGCCTCCAGCAGAGGCATGCCGAAACCTTCGTAGAGCGACGGGAACACAAACGCGGCCGCGCGGTTGTAGAGCAGCGGCAGAGTCTCCGGCTGCACGTAGCCCAGGACGCGCACCTCCGGGGCCGGGGCGAGCTTCAGTTTCCAGCCCGAAGCGCCGGCCACGACCAGGGGATGGGCGCGGCGCAGGTCTTCCGGCAGGAGCCGGTAGGCCTCGAACAGCGTGGCCAGGTTTTTGCGCGGCTCCCTTGTGCCAAGTGATAATATATAATGGTCCGGCAGGTCGTAGACGCGGCGCATCGACTCGAGCGGGCCGGGCGGGAAGAAACCCTGGTCCACCCCGTGGGGGATCACGGTTACCCGCTCTTCGGGGACGCCGGTGCGCTCTACCAGATCCTTTTTGACCGCGTACGAAGGCACGATCACGCCGGCCAGGCGGGGGAGGATGTCAGCGACGAAATGGCGGAAGTAGCGGACGTTGCTGGCGGTGTGGAACTCGGGCATCAACAGCGGCGTGGGGTCGTGCACGAACGAGGTGAGCTTCACGCGGGGCGGCGGATGGAGCAGGTGGTGGGTGATGTGAAACAGGTCCGCGCCCCGGGACGCCCAGGACCCCAGGGGGAGGCGCAGGTAGTTCGCCGCGAGCAGCGCCCCTAGACGCCAGGCGGTGGAGGACTTCGAATAGTTGGACCGCTCGTTGCGGTTGCGGCCGAGAGAGTGAAGAAACGGGAACAGCTCCACGCGGTGGGGGCGGATGCGCGGCAGCAGGCGCACGAGGAGGGCATGATGATAGTTCTTCACCCCGGCGCTGCGCATCAGCAGGGGAGTCGCGTCGTAAAGGATTTTCACTTCTGGCTCTGCGCCTGTGCGTCTTGGCGGCTGTCTACTTGCTTCCGCAGCCGCTCGATTTCCCATTCGAGCATCCCCACCTTCTGGGCCAGCTCGATGTTGTGGTCCTTGAGGCTGGAGACGACGATAGAGTAGCGGAACAACGTGAACAGAAACAGAACGCCGGCGAGAGTGATCAGCACGAGCGGCGAATCGCGGACGCCGAGCCAGCGGGCGAGCGTGGCCATGGCCCGGTCGGAGAGGCTCAGCACGAGCAAAAGGAGCGCCGCGGCCAGCCAAGTCATCGAGTATTCCACGCGGATGTGCTCCCGGCGCACGGAGCGCACCACCTGCGCGATCAGCAGCGCGCTGAACACGGCGACGACAATGCGGATGCGCTCCATGCTTCAGCCGCGGCGGCCGATGTGAAACCGGCGCTCGTATTTCAGCACGTTCACCAGCACCCCCAGCAGGACGCGGAACATGTAGTAGATGGCCTGCATCGACCCGATGGTCGAGCGTCCGGCGCGCCGGGCAAACATCTGCACCGGCACCTCACAGAACCGCAGCCTTTTGCGCTGCAACACCACCAGCGCCTCGATCTCCGGGTATTCCAGCGGAAAGCTCCGGCTGAAGACCTCCAGGGCGCGCCGGTTCACCGCCGCGAAGCCCGAGGTCGGATCGGTGATGCGCTTCCCTAAAATGGGATAGAGCACCGCGGAAAACAGCAAGCCCCCGATACGCCGCAGCCACTGCACCTGGTAGCCGTTGGACTCGAGGAAACGCGACCCGGTGACCATGTCGAAGCTGTCAGCCCGCAGTTTCTCGAGCAGCTTGGGGATGTCGGCAGCGTTGTGCTGACCGTCGGAATCGACGCGCACCACGCAGTCGTAGCCGTGCTCGAAAGCAAACCGGTAGCCGGTCTGCACCGCGCCCCCCAGGCCCAGGTGGTGCGGCAGGCGCAGCAGCTCGGCGCCCGCCTGGCGGGCCACCTGCGGCGTCGAGTCCACCGAGCCGTCGTCGATCACGACCACCGGCGTTTCCGGCAGCACCTGGCGCACCGAGCGAACCACGTCGCCCACCGATCCCTCTTCGTTGTAGGCGGGGATGATCACCATCAGCGATTGCGCTTGCCGGCTCATTAAGATTGCAGCGCCACGTCGCGGGCGGAAATGGAATGCCGGCGCAACAGCCGCCAGAACTGGCGTCCGTTGAGCACCACCGCCTTCGCCGCCCGCCGCCGCTTAGCGAGCAGCGCCGGCAGCTTCCACATTGCCAGGACGTTGGCCCGAAGCGCTATTATCCCAAGTTTCCACCACTTTTCATCGCCCCCATGGAACTCCCAGGCCAGGCCGCGGCCGGTGGCCAAGCCCCAGAGGTGCATCCCGTAACGAAAGAGTGAAAACACTGGAATGGCCGGCCAGATCCAAACCGGAAAGTTCTTGATCACCGTGTAGAGACGGTTCCGCTCGACGTAAAAGGCTTTGGCCGGCGACGCGCGCCCGGCCGATACCGAGTAGTGGTGATAGACGACAGCCGCCGGAACGTAGAGGCAGCGCCAGCCGGCCCGGCGGGCCCGGAAGCCAAGGTCCGTGTCTTCGCAATACAGAAAGTAGTCCGGGTCGAACCGGCCGACCTTGTCGAGCATGGCCGCGCGGTAGAGAGCCGCGCAGGCGCTCGGAAACAGGACTTCCTCGGGTGTCGCAAAATCGGAGGCCGGGGCCATGCGGCCTCGCTGCTTGGTGGTGCCGTCGAGGTACACCTGCATGCCGGCCGAGTCCAGGCGGTCGGGCGATTCGGCGAGCCGGATTTGGGAGGCGCACATGCCGGCTTCCTGGTCGGCGCGGCAGGCGGCGATCAGCGCCTCCAGCCACTGCGCGTCGGGGAACGCGTCGTCGTTGAGGGTGCAGATGAATTCGCCGCGGGCCGCCTCGATACCCTGGTTCACGGCCACGCCGAACCCCACGTTTTCGCGGTTGTGGATTAC
>JACQDI010000343.1 GCA_016201195.1 Acidobacteriota bacterium
TCAAAACCAGTCTCGGACGCTTGGATACTCGTGCCATGCGAGCAGCATAGCAGAGAACCGAATCATATGGATATATTTTAATGAAACGTTATACTAGTTAGTTTGGGAGTCGGGTGAATCGAGATACACTGTTGGGCATGATGAAACGAACGATGTGGGTCATTGCGGTTCCTGTTCTGTTGCTTGCGGCGGAGGCGGGCGATGATGGGAGGCGGTGGTGGGGGCACGTGCTGTTTCTGGCCGACGACAAGCTGGAGGGGCGAAATACGGGCAGCCCGGGGCATCGGAAGGCTGCCGAGTATGTCGCCGGAGAGTTCGAGCGGGCGGGGCTGAAGCCGGCGGGCACGGCGGGGTACTTCCAGCCGGTGAAGTTTCGCTCGCGGCGGATTGTGGAGGAACAGTCCGGGCTGTGGCTGGTGCGGGACGGAAAAGTAGAGCCCGTGGCGCTGTCGGAAGAGGCCAACATCAGCATGCGCAGCGACCCGCCGGAATCGCTCGAGGCGGACGTCGTGTTCGTGGGCTATGGGCTGTCCATCCCGGAAAAGAACCACGAGGATCTCAAAGGCCTCGATTTGCGAGGCAAGCTGGTGATGTACGTGAGCGGGGGGCCGTCGTCGATTCCCGGGGCGCTGCGGGCGCACGCGCAGTCGGCCGGAGAGAGATGGAAGGTCCTCGACCAGGCGGGCGTGGTCGGGGCGCTGGCGGTGCAGAATCCGCGAGGGCAGGACATTCCGTGGGCGCGGGCCACGCTGGCCCGGCTGCAGCCGGCGATGAGCCTGGCGGATCCGGCGCTGGTGGATGCGAGCGGCGGGAAATTATCGGTCACCGTGAATCCGGCCCATGCGGACAAATTTCTCGCCGGCTCCGGACACACCATCCAGGAGTTGCTGGATCTGGCCAACGCGGGCAAGGTGCTGCCGCGGTTTCCCGTTCCCATCCGGGTGCGGGCCAAGGTGGCGGTGGAGCGAGGCGAGGTCGAATCGCAGAATGTGGCGGGGATGCTGCCCGGGACCGATCCCAAGCTGAAGGATGAGTACGTAGTGCTCTCGGCGCACCTGGATCACGTGGGCGTGGGGCGGCCGATCAACGGGGACAGCATCTACAACGGGGCGATGGACAACGCCTCGGGGATCGCCTCGCTGCTGGAGATTTCGTCGCGCCTGCGCGAATCGCAAAGGAAGTTGCGGCGGTCGCTGCTGTTTGTGGCGGTGACCGGGGAAGAAAAGGGGCTGCTGGGATCGAGGTATTTCGCGGCACATCCGACGGTGAAGCCGCAGAGCATCGTGGCCGACCTGAACGTGGACATGTTCCTGCCGCTGTTCCCGCTGAAGATCCTGACGGCGTACGGGCTGGAGGAGTCGGACTTGGGCGACCTGCTGCGCCGCGTAGCCGAGCCGCTGGGGATTCAGGTGCAGGGAGACCAGGAGCCGGAGCGGAACATATTCATTCGCAGCGACCAGTACAACTTCATCCGCCGCGGGGTGCCGGCGCTGGCGTTCAAGGTAGGATACGAGAAGGGGTCGCCGGAGGAGGTAATCGGGGAAAAATGGCTGCGGGAGCGCTACCACGCACCGTCGGACGATGTCCAGCAGCCGGTGGATTTGCAGGCAGCGGCAGGGTTCAACCGGGTCATCGGGCTGCTGGCGGAGGCGGTGGCCAACCGCGCGGAGCGGCCGAAGTGGAATAGCACGAGCTTTTTCCAAAGGTACGCTGGGCAGTTATAAAACGATCCGGGAACCTCCGGACCTATGGTAAGTTTAGGGCATGTCCGTTCGAACCATGATAGCCCGCGAGCGGTCCCTGGCGCTGTTCGAGCGCGCGCAGCGCGCGCTGGCGAGCGGTGTGTCGAGCGCCTTTCGCGCCAAGTCCGTCCCCCACCCGCTGTATTTCGAGAGTGCGAGCGGGCCGCGCATGACCGACGTAGACGGTCATACCTATATTGACTACACTCTTTCCTGGGGATTGCTGATCCTGGGCCATGCCCATCCGGCGGTGGAGCGGGCGGTGGCCGCGCAGCTTCGCCGCGGGTGGAGCTACGGGGCCCAGCACGAGGGCGAGATCCGCGTGGCCGAGAAGCTGGTCGAACTGATCCCCTGCGCGGACCAAGTAGTTTTTTCCAACACCGGAACCGAGGCCGTCCAGGTGGCCTTCCGCATCGCCCGCGCCTGCACCGGCCGCAGCCGGATCCTGCGGTTTCAGGGGCACTATCACGGCTGGATGGAGCCATCGCCGGACACGGTGATCCTGCCGTGGAATGACGCGGCGGCGGTGGAGAAGGCGCTCGAGGCTCGCGACATCGCCGCCGTAATCACCGAGCCGATCCTGTGCAACGGCGGCTGCATCCTGCCCGCGCCGGGGTATCTCGAAGCGCTGCGGGAGCTGGCCACGCGGTACGGCACGCTGCTGATCTTCGACGAGGTGATCACCGGGTTTCGCGTAGCTCTGGGCGGCGCGCAGCAGCGTTACGGCGTCACGCCCGACCTGGCGACGTTCGGCAAGGCGGTGGCGGCAGGCTTCCCGCTGAGCGTGGTCGCGGGGCGCGCGGAGATCCTGCACGTCGTGGCCTCGGGCAAGGTGATGCACGGCGGGTCGTTCAACGGCAACCCGGTGGTGCTGGCGGCATCGGAAACAGCTCTTGAGGAGCTGGCGCGCGACAACGGCGCGGCGCTGGCGCGCGCCGCGGATTACGGCCGCCGCCTGCGGGCAGGCCTGGAGGCGGCCGCTGCGCGTCACGGCGTGCCGCTCACGATCCACGGCGTGGAAACCGTGTTCCGGCTGTCCTTCCCCGACGAGGGCTCGGTCACCGACGCGCGCGGGCTGACCACGCCGCCGCGCGGGCTCCTGGGCGCCTTTCTGGGCGCGGCCCTCGACGCCGGTTTGTTCCTGTTGCCCGACGGCCGCTGGTATATCTCCACCGTCCACGGCGAAACGGAACTCGAGGAAACTTTGGCCGCCGCCGACCAGGCGTTCGCCGCCGTGCGCGAGAGCTGACCCGTGAGCGAGGCCGTTTCCGTTTCTGAAGGCATCTGGCTCGTCAAGCTGCCCCTGCCCTTCCCGGTGGCCACCATCAACGTCTTCCTGATCCGCTGCGAGGACGGCTTCCTGCTGCTCGATTGCGGCATGAAGACCCGAGCCTGCCGGGAGGCCCTGGCGGCGGCCCTGGAGAAGACCGGAATCGGATGGATCGGCATCCGCCGGATTGTCATCAGCCATATGCATCCGGACCACTTCGGCCTGGCCGCCGAGGTGCGCGCCCGCACCGGGGCGCCGGTGTGGATGCACGAGGCGGAAGCAGCACGGAGCTCGCCGCGGTTCATGGACAACGATTTTTTCGCCAGACACTCGGCGTGGCTCACCGAGCACGGCGTCCCAGCCGACGAGACCGAGGAGATCTCGGAGGCCTCGCGAGGTATCTCGGAATTCATCGAGATGGTCGAGGTGGACCGCCGGCTCGAAGACGGCGACCGCATCCCCATCGCCGGCGGCGAGCTGGAAGTGGTGGTGACCCCCGGTCACTCCCCGGGCCTGCTGACCTTGTATTTCCCGCAGCGCAAGCTCTACTTCTCGAGCGACCACATGGTCGAGAAGATCACGCCCAATGTCGGCCTGCACACTCATTCTTCGGAGAACCCGCTGGGGGATTACCTGGCCTCGCTCGACCGCATCCGCCCGATGGAGATCGACCTGGTTCTGCCCTCGCACGGCCACCCGTTCCACGGCCACCGGGAATGGATCGCGGCCACCGAGCAGCACCACCACTCCCGCTGCGAGCGGATGCTTTCCGCGGTGGCTGCCTCGCCTCGCACGGCCTACGAGGTAGTCAACGTGGAGTGGGGACCTCATCTCTCGCCTTTGAACGAGCGGTTTGCGGTGGCGGAAACGCTGGCGCACTTGGAGTATATGCGGCGGCAGGGGCGCGTTTCCGCCGTGCGGGAGAATGGGGTTACGCGGTGGAGGAAGGGGGGATAGGAAATGCAAGGCAAAAGGCAAAGTGCAAAAGGCAAAAGGCAAAAATCAAGGAAGGGGGCATTCTTTAAAAAAATGCTGCGAAGCATCCTTGATTTTTGCCTTTTGCCTTTTGCCTTTTGCCTTTTGCCTTGGCTTTCTCTGCCGCTTCAGGGCCAAACGGAACCCACATTCCGCGGGAGGAGGGCCTGGCAACTCGACAACGACAAGCTCCGCGTCACGGTGCTGACGGGCGGAGGCCACATCGCCGAGCTGGTGCTGAAGAATCCTCCCAACGGCAAAGAAGTAAACCCGCTGTGGATCCCGCCGTGGCCCTCGATCGAGCCGTCGGCTTATGACCGCGAGAAGCACGGCTCGATCTACGGAACCGATTCCGAGGCGCCCACGCTCTCGGGCATCATGGGGCACAACGTGTGTTTCGACTACTGGGGTGCGCCGTCGGAGGCGGAGTTCAAGGCCGGCCTGAGCTATCACGGCGAGGTGTCGACGCTCTAATGGACCA
>JACQDI010000344.1 GCA_016201195.1 Acidobacteriota bacterium
CGGACGGTGCACGCCAGGTAGGAGACTGCTATGGAAGAGAATCTGAAATGGCTGTGGTACGCGTTCTCGCTGGCGTGGGTGATCCACGTGCTCTACCTGGTCAGCCTGGGCCGCCGCGAGAAAAAGCTCCGGGAGGAGCTGGAGGCGCTCAAGGCGATGGTCCAGGGCAAGTGAACCCCTCCGGCGTCTGTCGGGCGCCCCCTGGGCTGCCAAGGAGTTAAGCTGACTTGCAGAGACCAAGCGGACCCCTAATGCCCTCGAACTCCCTGCAGAGCTGGCACAATTCTCGGCGCATTCAACTTGAGGAGATCATTGAAGCACATCGAGCCGTCGGAGGAACGGGGCGCGGGCGTCGTTATGCAACCGAGCAGGTTAACCACGCCTACGCCGTGCTCCTGTCATCGCAGTTCCAGGGCTTTTGCCGCGACCTGCACTCGGAGTGCGTACAGCACATCGTCCAGGGGGTTCCGGCTCCTTTGCAGAACGTGCTTCGAGGTGAGTTCGTGAGGGACCGCAAACTCGACCGGGGCAACCCCAATCCCGGCAATATCGGTGCGGATTTTGCGAGGCTGGGCCTTCGGATCTGGGAAACGGTGGGGGCGCTCGATATGAGAAACGATGCGCGAAAGCAACTACTCGATGAGCTCAGCAACTGGCGAAACGCCATCGCGCACCAGGACTTCGATCCCATGAAGCTTGGGGGCCGCGCCACGCTGCGGCTTAACGATGTCAACCGCTGGCGACGAGCGTGCGACCAGCTCGCCCGCGCGTTCGACAAGGTTACGCGCACGCACCTGCGCGCTTTGGTGGGTTCAGTGCCTTGGTGATAGACTTCTATTATGGGTTACACGTCCACTGCCCGCGGCGTGCCGCTCCCCCGGTTCCAGTCGGGAGCGCGTGTGCAGTTCCGCCTCGGAAACCAAGTCGTGCGTGGGAAGGTTGCCGAGTACCGGGGCCGGCTGGCCGCAGGAGGACGGCACCTGTATCGTGTGGAAGTTCCCTTTGACGCCAACTACGTGCAGGTCTACGAGGTACCCGAGGAGGAACTCAAGCCCGCGTAGGCGGTGGCCCAACAAGCTGGGGACCGGACCGCGCCAGGCTGTCCAGCATCCGCGACCGTTCAGTGGTCGCGAAGGAAGCAAACAACCGAAACGCCGGAGCCGGCCAGGGGGCCGTCCTACTACCGCAAATACTTCTCGGCCCACTCCAGGTGCTGCTCCATGATGTGGAGCGCGAACTTCGGCTCGTTGGGCCCATGCGGCATGCGCGGGTAAACCACCATCTTGGTGGGCACCCCCAGCCTCTTCAACGCGCGATAAAACTCGTACCCCTGGCTGGTGGGCACCCGCGCATCGTTTTCCCCGTGCAGGATCAGCGTCGGCGTCTTCACTGCGGCGATGAAGTTCAGCGGCGAACTCTTGGCGTAGACCGCCGGCTCGGTCCACGGGGTCCCGTGGAAGTAGTCCTCAAACACGCTGGGAATGTCCTGGGTGCCGTACATGCTGACCGTATCGGTGATGCCGGCGCCGACCGCCGCCGCCTTGAAGCGCGTGGTCTGCGTCACGACCCAGGCGGTCATGTAGCCGCCGTAGCTCCAGCCCATCACCGCCATCTTCTCGGGGTCGGCCGCCCTCATGGCAATCACGTGATCGACCCCCGCCATCAGGTCCTGGTAGTCGAGGCCGCCCCAGTCCCCGACCACGCGGCGCCGGAACTGGGAGCCGTAGCCGGTCGAGCCGCGCGGGTTCGCCCGCAGCACCGCGAACCCTTTGGCGGCGAAGGCGGCGATGGGGTAGGTGCGCGGTGTGCCGATGAAGCTCTCGATGAACGCGCCCGAAGGTCCCCCGTGGATGTTCAGAATGAGCGGGACGAGCAGGCCCTCGATCTCGAGGCCATCTTTGCCCTTCCAGCGAATCAGCTCGGTTTTCCCCAGCGGCGGCTTTTCCAGGCCGGTGTTGACCTCGCTGAGGCGCACCGGCTTGCCGGCGCCACTGTTGTCGACCGGCGCGACGTAGGCTTCCGCCGGCTCCTCCGGCGTTTCAAGCGTGAGGCCCAGTTGGGTTCCGGTCCGGTTCAGGCGCGGTCCGGCCGCCGGACCGCCCCGTTGCGGCGCAAGCAGCGCCACCGGCGGTCCGTCGAGCGGCATCGCGTAGACCACTCTCCGCGTTCCCTTGTCTTCCAGGTAGAGGATCCTTTTCGAGTCGACGGCCCAGTCGATCAGCGCGGGCCTCTCGTCAAAGGTGGGCGCCAGCTCGCGCAGCTTGCCGTCGGCGCGGGAGAGCAGCACGAAGCGCTGGCCGTCTATCGTGCTGCGGCCAATTGAGTGCAGGAAGGCCAGGTAGCGCCCATCGGGCGAATAGCGGGGATGTTCCTCGGCGACCGGCGTCGCGGCCAGTTCACGGACCTGGCCGCCTGCCAGCTCCACTTCCGCGATGTCGGAGTAGCGCTGGTCGTTAGCGCTCAGCGTGGGCCGGTGTTCGTAGGCGATGCGCCTGGAATCTGGCGACCAGTCGAATACGCTCACGTGATAACCAGGCTCGACCAGCTTCTTCGGCTTGCCGCGTAGCTCGCCTTCGAGCGACATCCCGTAAAGCGCTTGTTTCCGGGGGTTCGCGTCGATGACCTTGTAGTCGTTCTTTTCTTTCTTGCGCTTCTCGAGGTCCTTGTCTTCGTCCGCTCCGGTGAAGGCTAGCTGCTTTCCGTCCGGCGAGATCTGGAAGGCGCCGATCGTCCCCTTCCAGTCGGTCAGCTTCTCTGCTTCCCCTCCGGCCACGCGAAGGCGGTAGAGATTCGGCTTGCCGGACCGCTCGGAGACGAAGTAGACGAAGCGGCCGTCGGGCGAGAACGCGGGCTTGTCGGCGCTTTTTTCGCCGCGAGTGAGCTGGATCGGGTGCGAGCCGTCCGCGCGGCCCAGAAAGATGTGGGTGAGGTACTCGCTTTTCTCCCCCTCCATCACGGCGCGCGCCTGGGTCCAAACGGCCAGCTTCCCGTCGGGCGAAGGGGTCACCGCAGCGACCGACTGCACACGCATGGACAGCGCCGGCGTCCAGGCCGTAGGCGTCTCCGCGGCGAAGGAGGAAACCAGAGCCGCCAGGAAAAGCAGTCGTCTCATGGTCGAGCGGCCGCGTAGGGCAGCTCCCCCGAGCCGCCCTACGTCTTTGTTATGCCTTCTTCAGAATCTCCCGCAGCCTCCGGCCGACGATCTGCTCCTCGCCCGGCTCGAGCATCCACACGGCGACCTCGATGGCGTCCTTGGCGCCGGGGCGGACCTCGATGCGGGGCTCGCCGTCGCGCAACTGCTTCACCACGTCGGCGGGCGTGAGGCCGGTCGACGCGTAGTCCCAGGTGATACGCAGGTGCGGAACAGCGTTGGCGATCTGCGGCACGAACACCTCGGTCTTGACGGTCTTCACCGGCGTGACCAGGTCGCCGATGGTCTTGCAGCGCTTTTCCCAATCGCGCCACACGGCCTGGTGATCCTGCTTCATAAAGTGCTCGAGAGCCGCCCACAGGCCCACAATCTCTTCTTTGCCGACCTTGTTGGTGCGGCCCACCGAGTCGCTGTAGGGGTTGTTGTTGAGCACCGCCGCCTCGATCA
>JACQDI010000331.1 GCA_016201195.1 Acidobacteriota bacterium
AAGAACACCGTGGAGTGCTTGTTCTCAAGGCCGATCCCGACGAGCAGGCCGAGCCAGAGCAGGAGGCGAGGTTTGTCGCGCTGGATAGCTAGCAGCAGGACGTAGGCGCCGCCCATCCAGAACAGCGGCTCGAAGGCGTTCATTGACAGCAGGGTGCCGAAGATCAGAAATACCGGGGCGAGCAGCACTCCCAGGCAGGCGAGGGCGATGGCGAAGCTTTTTCCGCCCAGCTCGCGGGTGATGAGGCCGGTGAGCACGATGAGCAGAGCGTGGGCCAGGGCGGGAAAGAAGCGGATGGCGTGGAGCGAATCCCCCAGGAGAAACCGGCTTACTTTCGCCACCAGGGCGATGAGGGGGGCGTGGTCGACGTAGCCCCAATCGAGGTGGTCGCCGCAGGCGAGGAGGTAGAGCTCGTCGCGGAAATAGCCATAGCGGCCGTTGGTCGAGAGATGCGCCGCGAGCGCGGCCAGGGCGAACGCGGGATAGGATAGAATGGCTCGCATGAAAACTCGCCGGGAATTCTGGGCCAGGCTCGAGCCGCAAGGGCCGGGCGGGGCCTGGACTTACATCGTACTCCCATTCAGCGTCGAGAAGAGCTGGGGCAGCCGGGCTCGCGTTTCCGTGAAGGGGTCGATCAACGGATTCGCTTTCCGCAGCTCGGTGTTTCCCACAGGCCACGGGACCCACACCATGATGGTGAACAAGCAGATGCAGCAGGGCGCCGGGGTCAAGGCGGGCGGCACGGCGAAGTTCGTGATGGAGCCCGACGCCGCGCCGCGCGTGGTGGAGGCTCCGCGGGACTTGCGGAAGGCGCTTTCGAAAAACGCCGCGGCAAAGGCCTGCTGGGACGAGTTGCCGCCCTCGCACCGCAAAGAGTACGTGGGCTACATCGAGGAAGCGAAGCTCGCCGAAACGCGAGCGCGGCGGATTGAAAAGATGATCGCCACGCTGGCCGAAGGGAAGAAATCCAAGTGAGCGGAAGGACACCAAGGGTGCAAAGGAATCTTGAACCGGCGGGCCGTCACGGTACAATGAATTCGCCATGCCACGATACGCCACGTTGCTGATCTGCATGCTGCTTGCGCGGGGGATGCTGCTCTCCTCGCCGGCGCCGTCGTCGTCCGATTCGCGTTTGAAGAACTCTTTTCGCCGGCCGGAGCGGAACGGCTGGATCTACGTTCACCTGGAGGGCAAGCCCGCCGAGATGGGCTTCCAGCACGGTTACTGGCTGGCGCCGGAGATCCAGACCACGTTTCGGAGCGCGGCGCTGATCGCCGAGCACGAGGGGAAGCGCCCCTGGGCGTTCTACCGCGAGACCGCGGAGAAGATTCTGTGGCCGCACATCGAGGCTGAGTACCGGGAGGAGCTGCAAGGGATCGTCGACGGCGTGAGGGCGCGGGGCGGGAAGCTCGACCTGTGGGACATTGTCGCCCACAACGCCATGGAGGAGCTTTCGGGCTATTACGTGCCGTGGCTGAACAAGCGGGACAAGGTGGCGGCGATCGTTCGCGGCGCCCCGGAGAGCTGCAGCGCCTTCATAGCCACCGGTAGCTACACGCGTGACGGCAAGATCGTGATCGGACACAACAACTGGAGCGACTATGCGGTCGGCGAAAACTGGAACGTGATCTTCGACATCGTGCCGGCGAGCGGCCACCATATGTTCATGGACGGCATCCCGGGGGTGCTCGCCAGCGACGACGACTTCGGCGTCAACTCGGCGGGATTGATCATTACCGAGACCACCATCAGCCGCTTTGAGGGATTCGATCCGGGGGGGATTCCCGAGTTCGTGCGGGCGCGCAAGGCGATGCAGTACGCGAGCTCGATCGACGACTTCGACCGCATCATGCGCGAGGGCAACAACGGCGGGTACGCCAACGGGTGGCTGATCGGGGACCGCAAGACCAACGAGATCGCGCGGCTGGAGCTGGGGCTGAAGAACGTAACGCTGGAGCGGACGCGCGACGGCTACTTCGTGGGCGCTAATTTTCCGGTCAACGAGAAACTGGCCCGCGAGGAGACGCCGGCCTACGACACGAAGGACCCTGCGATCAGCGGAAGCGCGCGCCGCGCCCGCTGGGAGCAGTTGATGGCCGAGTATAAGGGCAAGATCGACGTGGCCGCGGGCCAGAAATTCCTGGCCGATCACTACGACACCTTCACCCGCAGCCAGGATCCCAGCCAGCGCACCCTGTGCGGGCACGTGGATCTATCCAAAGAAGGATTGCCCTCGTGGCAGCCGCCGTTTGGGCCGGCCGGCGCAGTGCAATCCAAGGTCGCCGACGCGAGCATGATGGAGACGCTTACATTCACCGCGGCCATGGGCCACGCCTGCGGCCTGCATTTCAAGGTTGCCGAGCACCTCAAGCGCCACCCGGAGTTCACGTGGCAGAAGGGGTACCTGCGGGATTTGAATTCCCATCCGTGGACGACATTCTCAGCCGCGCGGTAGTGGCGGGTCAGGTTGGCCGAATAGACTTAAATTAAGAAGAGAGGAAGCTGGACCGATAGATCGCGTCAGTTTCCGAAAAGGGGACTTCACGGGACAAACAAGCGGCGACGCGAGCCGAAGCGGGGAAGCCACGACCAGACTGGAGCAGCCGGGCTCGGCTGTGCAATACTTAAGCACGCGTGCGCGTGTGGCTGAAAGTGACGCTAATTGCTGGAGTTGTCAGTGCTTGCCGAGTTGGCGTCAGCTTCGAAAGAGGCGGGCCGTGGATGACCGCAATCCCAGGCGATTTGAGGATTTGAGCGCTGAGATCGGCAGCCTTGAGGAATCGGTCAAGGGCCTCGCGCATAGTGTCACAGAGTCGCATCCAGAAAGATCTCTTCTTGCATTTCAGGCGGACTGGCACGTACGCGGGATGCTGTATCACTTGCGGCGGCTCTTCGATCATTACTCTGCGTTTGTGCACGACGTCTCTGCGCGGGCCGGAACAGGGGCAAGTGTCATAGTGATGCATGCCCCTTTCTTTTCAGGAATTGCTCTTTGAGTTCTACGCTTTGGTAAATCTGTGCCGGATCTCGCTGGATAATCTGCGAACGTACCTCGGGCCGGTCTTTACCCGCGAGTCTCAACTACCAAAGTCCATACGCGACGTGCTCGAGGGGGAAACGACCTGCCCTATTTACCATGCGCTCGCGGGGCAGGACCTTCTTCATTACCTGATGGACGTCCGCAACTGCCTTGTTCACTATCGATCATTGGCCACCAGCGACAACGCACTTGTGCTGAAAGAAGGTATCGACCCCACAGATGTGATCGGTTCCGGCGATCCCTTCTTCGCGGCAATGGCCCGAGCATACTTCCGACACGTTGGGGAAGGGGCTATTTCAGTTAATGTGTACGTCCCGGACAGGATTTTCCAGATGGACAGCTCGGGCAATAAGAAGCTTGCGACATTCACCTATGACGAGAGGTGGAATCTCCTGTCAACTGCTCGCAATTTCACCCAGCTCGCCGTCGCATCGTTGTCTTTGGCCCTTCACTGTCTGAGAGACGTCCCAAATGCGTCATTCGAGTTCACAACGAGACCACGAAGCACTCGACCAACGCCCCCAAGCAACGCGGAATAGGCGGCCTCTTCATCCCGTCGGCGAACCTTGGAGTGCTCAACGCCGGCAGCGATACTCCCGGCAAACGCCGGTCACGAAATCGACAGAGCGCGGGCCCACGACGTCGTCCAGCAAAGAGAAATCCCTTAAGAGCGTGGTCCAAAATC
>JACQDI010000332.1 GCA_016201195.1 Acidobacteriota bacterium
GCCTTGCTGGCGACGGGCGCCTACCCGGAGCGGACCGGAATCATCGCCGAGCGCTGGTACGACCGCCGGAGCGGGCGGGTCGTGACGGCGGTTGAGGATCCCGTGCACCGGGTTTCGCCGCGGACTCTCTTCGGCGCCACGCTGGGCGATGAGTTGCAGTTCGCAACCGGGGGCCGCTCGCGGGTGGTGTCCATCTCGCTGCGCGATCAGACGGCCGTGCTGCTGGGCGGGCGACGGCCGGCTGGGTGCTACTGGCTTGACGCGGCGGGACGGTTCGCGACCAGCCCCTACTATGCGGCCGGGGCACCGGGCTGGGTAGCGGCTTTTGAGAAGACGCATCCCCCGGAGCGATTTCTGGCGCGGGCGTGGAAGGCTCTGGACGCCAAGGACGGCACGCCGCCGCTCCAGGTCATCAACGGGAAGGAAGCGTACCTGGCCTCCCCGCTGGCCGTCGACGAGGAATTCGAATTTGCGCGCGACGCGGCGGCGGGAGAACAGCTCGGGCAAAGGAGCTCGAGCGACCTGCTGATACTGAGCTTGTCTTCCTTCTACTTGCTCGGCCTGGAAGTGGGGGCCGACTCCCCGCTCATGCGCGACCTGGTGCTGCGGCTCGATCGCGAGCTGGAGGGATTCCTGGCCTGGCTCGATGCGCGGCTGGGGGCCGATCACGTGTGGGTGGCATTCACGGCGACCCAGGGGATCGGGGAATCTCCGGAGACGTTGCGGGCGCGGGGGCTTCCGGCCGGGCGCGTCTCGGGCGAGGATATTGCTGCGGCCGTGAATAACCGGCTCTCGGCGGCGTTTGGCCGGAACCGCTACGTGGAGAAGTACGTATTCCCCTCGCTCTACCTGCGCCGGGCGGCGGTGGAGCGGCTGGCGGAGGCGGCCCGCCTGGCAGGGGAGGCGGCGTTGGGAGTGGCCGGGGTGGCCGGGTATTTCGTTCCCAACGGTCCGTCCAGCTTTCTCGCGCCCGAGAGCGCACAGCCGCTTGCCCGTTCCTGGGCTCCCGAGCGCGCGGGCGATGTGCTCCTTGCCTATCAGCCATACTACACCGAGCTGTTTGCCGGGGGGCGCGGCGTTTCCCCAGGATCATTCTACAACTACGACACTCGCGTCCCGCTGATCTTCTACGGCGCTGCGTTCCGGGCGCAGGCGTTCGATGGCCCGGCGAGCGGCGCCGATCTCGCCCCCACGCTGGCCGCGGCGCTGGAGATCCCGCCGCCCAGCTCCTCCACCGGCCGCGTACTGGCCGAGGCCCTCAAGGACAAGTGACCTCCGGCGTGGATACCTCGGTCACATTTTGCGGTCTGACACTGCAGAACCCAGTGATCGCCGCCAGCGGCACGTTTGGGTACGGGATCGAGTTCGAGAAGGTGATCGAGCTGGACCGGCTGGGCGGCCTGGTGGTGAAGGGCCTGTCGCGGGAGCCGATGGCAGGCAACCCCGAGCCGCGCCTCTTTGAAACCGCTTCCGGGATGCTCAACTCGGTGGGCTTGCAGAATATCGGGGTTCGCGCGTTTGTGGCCGAGAAGCTGCCCGCGCTCCAACGTTTCCACACCGCGGTGTTCGCCAACGTATTCGGCTACCAGGTAGAGGATTACGTCGAGGTGGTGCGGGTGCTGGAAGACGCGCCGGGATTGGCCGGCTACGAGCTAAACGTTTCCTGCCCCAACACGAAGCGGGGCGGGATGCAGTTCGCTGCCGACCCGGCGCTGCTGGCGGAGGTGGTCGCGGCGGCGAAACAGGCCGCCCGGCGGCGCCCCCTGATCGTGAAGCTCTCGCCGAACGTGGGCGACATTGCGCTGATGGCGCGCGCTGCCGAGGGGGCCGGCGCGGACGCGGTTTCCCTGGTGAACACCTTCGTCGGCCTGGCGATCGACGCGCGCCGTCGCCGCCCGCGTCTGGGCGCTGGCTTCGGCGGTCTCTCCGGCCCGGCCATCAAGCCCATCGCCCTGCGCATGGTTTGCCAGGCGGCCCGGGCGGTGCGTATCCCGGTCATCGGATTGGGTGGCATTGCCACTGGTGAAGACATAGCCGAGTTTCTGCTGGCCGGGGCCACCGCCGTTCAGGTTGGCACCGCAACCTTCTGGGATCCCCAATCGCCCCTGCGCATCGCCCGCGAATTCGAACGCTTTTGCGCCGAGCAGCACATCGCCCGGGCCCGCGACCTGATCGGCGGGCTCGAAATGGAGAACCGCACATGAAGCAAGTGATCGCCACCAAGAACGCGCCCGGAGCGGTCGGCCCTTACTCGCAGGCCATCGTCAGCAAAGGATTCGTGTTCGTGAGCGGCCAGATCCCGCTCGACCCCGCCACCGGCGCGCTAGTTGCGGGCGGCATCGCCGAGCAAACGGCCCGGGTGCTCGAGAACCTGGCCGCCGTCCTCGCCGCCTCGGGCTCCAGCATGGCGCAGGTCGTCAAGACCACCGTGTATTTGAAGGACTTATCCCAGTTTGCCGCGATGAACGAGGTTTTCGCCCGCTACTTCCCGTCGAATCCCCCGGCCCGCGCGGCGATCGAGGCGGCACGCCTGCCGCGCGATGTGATGGTGGAAATCGACGCCATCGCCGCGGTAGGTTAAACTAAGGGTATGGCCGCCGCCCTCCAGATCGAGCTTCCGATGGACGCCATCGAGCGGCTGTGCCGCAAGTATCGGGTGGCCGAGCTGTCCGTGTTCGGCTCAGCCCTGCGTCCGGACTTTCGCAAGAATAGCGATATCGACCTGTTGGTAGCCTTCCGGCCCGAGGCCGAAATCGGGCTGATTGCATTCTTAGGATTTCAGCGAGAACTGTCTGAAACACTGGGGCGAAAGGTCGACCTAGTTCCCAAGAACGGCCTAAAACCCCTCGTCCGCGACGAGATCCTGGCCCAGGCCCAGGTTCTTTATGCGGCCTGAGCGGCTCTATCTTGCCGACATTATCGAGGCTGCCGACGCCATCGCTGGCTATGTAGCCGGTCTCTCCCGGGAAGCATTCCTGGTCGATGATCTCTGCCGCAGCGCCACAGTATGGAGGATGATCATCATCGGAGAGGCTGCCGCTCATGTTTCCGAGGGCGTGCGAAAACGCCACCCGAACGTGCCCTGGTCCGACATCATTGGCCTGCGTCATATTGCAGTGCACGCCTACCATCATCTCGACTGGGGCACAGTGTGGACTTCAGCCACTCAAGAGGTTCCCGAGTTGCGGAAACAGATTGCCGCTATCCTTCAGGCCGAGTACCCCGGCAAGGAGTGACCCCTACGCTCTGGTCGGGGCTTCCTGGGACTTTTTCTTCTCGCGCTGCTCGCGAAGCACGGCCTTGCGGCTGAGCTTGATCTTGTTGCCTTCGAGCGCCAGGACCTTGACCAGGATCTGGTCGCCTTCCTTCAGCTCGTCGCGCACGTCGCGGATGCGGTGCTCGGCGACCTCGCTGATGTGCAGCAGGCCGTCGGTGCCGGGGAAGATCTCGACGAACGCCCCGAAATCGACCAGCCGCACCACTTTGCCGAGATAGGTCTTGCCCACCTCGGCCACGGCGGTGATGTCGCCGATCATCTGCATCGCCTTGTTGGCCGACGCCTCGTCGGCGGAGGCGATGTGGATGGTGCCGTCATCGGCGACGTCGATCTTCACGCCGGTTTGCTCGATGATGCCGCGGATCACCTTGCCGCCCGGCCCGATGACTTCGCGGATCTTCGAGGTGGCGATGTTCATGGTGTAGATGCGCGGGGCATAGGGCGAGATCTTTACCCGCGGCTCGGCAATCGTCTCCGCCATCTTGTCCAGGATCTGAAGCCGGGCGGTGCGCGCCTGGTCCAGGGCCTTTTCGAGCACCGCCAGGGAGACGTTTGGCGTCTTGATGTCCATCTGCAAACCGGTGATCCCGGCGCGGGTCCCGGCCACCTTGAAATCCATGTCGCCGTAGTGGTCCTCAGCTCCGGCGATGTCGGTGAGGATGGCCACCTTGTCGCCTTCCTTCACCAAGCCCATGGCGATCCCGGCCACCGGGGACTTGAGGGGCACCCCGGCATCCATCAGGGTCAGCGTGGCCCCGCAGACGGTGGCCATGGAGCTGGAGCCGTTCGATTCCAGGATGTCGCTGACCACGCGGATGGTGTAGGGGAAGGTTTCCTCGTCGGGCAGCATGCGCAAAAGAGAGCGCTCGGCCAGTGCTCCATGGCCGATCTCCCGCCGTCCCGGCCCGCGCAGAAACCCAACCTCTCCAACGGAGAACGGCGGGAAATTATAGTGCAGCATGAAGCGTTTGAAGCTCTCTGCCTCCTCCAGCAATTCCTGGCGCTGGGCGTCTTCCTTGGTCCCCAGGGTGGCGGTGACCAGAGCCTGGGTTTCGCCGCGGGTAAACAGCGATGAGCCATGGGTCCGAGGCAGCACACCGACCTCGCAGGTGATGGGCCGGATCTGGTCGAAGCCGCGGGCGTCGGGCCGGCGGCGCCGGTCGAGCACGTCCTCGCGGAAGATCTTCTCCTGGAGCGCCTCGAAGATCCTCTTGGCTTCCGGGGCCTTGTCTTCCTGCTCGGCGAGGGGCTCGAGGATTTGCTTTTTGATGGCCCGGACCTTGTCGTGGCTTTCCTGTTTGGGGTACTTGGCGGTGTCCAGGGCGTCGCGCAGCGTCGCGCCGTGCTTGGACTCAATCTCGGCCCACAGGGCTTGGTCGAGGACGGGGGGCGTTACGGCGCGCTTGGGCTTGCCGCACTTGGCGGCCAGGTCGTTAATGGCAGCGACGATCTTCTTGCAGTTGTCGTGGCCGAACTGGATGGCCTCGAGCATCCTGGACTCGGGCAGTTCGCTGGCGCCCGCCTCCACCATCACGATGCCTTCCGCGGCGGCGGCAACCACGATGTTCAGGTTGGAGTCCTTGATGGCGGCGTAGCTGGGGTTGGCGATCAACTGGCCGTCGACCAAACCCACCCGCACGGCGGCGAGGGTGCGCAGAAAGGGGATGTCGGAGATGGCCAGCGCGGCCGAAGCCCCCACGATGCCGAGGACGCTGGGGTCAAACTCCGGGTCCGCCGAGAGGACCATGGCGATGATCTGGGTCTCGCACCGGAAGCCGTCCGGGAACAGGGGCCGGATGGGGCGGTCAATGAGCCGGCTGGTGAGGATTTCCTTCTCGCTGGGCCGGCCTTCGCGTTTGATGTACCCGCCCGGGATGCGCCCGGCGGCATAGGTGTACTCCCGGTAATCTACCGTGAGCGGGAAGAAGTCGATGCCCTCGCGGCCCTCATGGGCGGAGGTGGCGGTCACCAGAACCACCGAGTCGCCGGAGCGCACCAGCACGGCGCCTCCGGCCTGTTTGGCAACTTTTCCAGTTTCCAGGATCAGTGTACGTCCACCGATTTCAATTTCGGTCGTGTGTGTCATTGCAACGTGTTCTCCTGCGGGCTGCTTGGGCCACGGCGTCCCGGCGCTTGAAGTGTTCCCGGGACGGGCCTTCGCCCGCTATGTCATTGGTATCTGCGAAATGGACCGAAAAGGCGGGAGGTTAGAGGCAACCAACGAGAACCGCAATCGGTACAACGACCGTCGAGGCTTCAATTCCCAATTTCAGAACCAATTCAGCGCAGCGGCTACCGGCGAATACCCAGGTTTTGAATCAATGCCTTGTACCGCTCGGCGTCGTGCAATTTCAAATACGTCAACAGCCGGCGCCGTTTGCTCACCAGCATCAGCAATCCGCGGCGGGACCCGTGATCGCTCTGATGGGTCTTGAAATGGTCCGTCAGTTGCTGGATGCGCTCGCTCAACAGAGCGATTTGCACTTCAGGAGAGCCGGTATCCTTACCGTGGGTGCGATACTTGGTGATGGTACTCAGTTTTGCGTCTTTCGCCAGTGCCATTCTGTGGTTCTGCACTCCTTCTCTTCTATCTCGCTTGGATACGTTTATTAGGATAACACAGGAAAGGGGGATTCGGGTGTAAAACAAATGGCTAGAATCCGGTAGTGGGTCATCGGTTTGCCTTTGGCCTCTTGCATCGCTCCAGGGAGGCCGGACTTCGATTCCGACAATTCGTGCCGAGGTGAGCGGGTGTGTAACCCGACCACGGTTCAATGTTGGCGGTCACGGAACTCGGCAAACCAGTTTTGGACAACACGGATCATCCGCTCCTGGCCTCCGACCCTCTCAGGCAAAAGTATCCGCTGGCCGTCGGCGGAGACATCGTAGTTGGGCTCGGTTTGATAGGTGAGGGCGGCGTGGGAGAACAGCCGTGTTGCCGGGCCGGCGACAAACTCCGGTGCGGTACGAACTGGAACGGCAAGTAATGTGCGCGCCTCGGCATAGAATAGCTCCCGGCCGTTCCGGCCCCACCGGATCTGGGAAGCTCCGTTGGCGGACACCGGCCACTTGCGGCCACCCTCGGGAAACGGTCGTATGTAGGCTTCGTCGCGACCCGACTCATCCGACAGGTAGGCAACATAGCGGCCGTCAGGCGAGAGTTTCGGCGCCCTCTCGTTAAAGGAAGTCTGCAAGAACGGATGTGGTTCCCACTCGCCCTTTTCATTACGCTTCAGATACCAGAGGTCATATCCGTTCTTTGGATCCAGAAGCGAATAAAGAATGTACCGCCCGTCTGGAGACCAGTCCGAGACCCGTTCGTTGCGCGCCGTCGCCACGAGCGCCTTTTCTTCAGCGCCGGCGTCCGCCCGCCGGAGGTAGATATCAATATTGCCAGCTCGATACGAACTGAACGCAACCTCTTCGCCGGAAGGAGACCAAACCGGAAGAATGTCCGTCGCCGGGTCGTCAGTCAGGCGAATCCTCGCCCCGCGAGCAATGTCGTAGACCCACACATCCAGGTTCGCGTTTTCCAGAGTCTCCACGGCCACGAACCGCCCATCCGGGGAGAGCGCGGGGTAGAAAACGCCTTGCGCCGGTTGGCCGACGGTCCCGGATCTTGCACCCTGGCGGTTCAGCCAAACCAGTTGCTCAGGGATGGCGTCGACGTACACCAGCGTTCCATCGGCCGCAACCGTGGCGTCGGTGGCACTCCTGGCGACCAGAAAGGCCTCTCCAGTAACCCGCAACCTGTCGAGGGAGAGCGGCTGCGCCCATAGCTCAGAGCCGGTCCAGCCCGACCAGTACAGAAGGTGACCGCTGGGGGAATAGAACGGCTTTTGCCCCCGCCCAAGGATCTCTCTACGGCCGGTGTCGAGGTCTTGGATCATGAGTGTGGAAGCGATATACCCGAATGCGAACGCGAGGACGCGAGGACCGGCTTTGGCCGGCAGGAAGTGAGGGTTATAGATGTATGCCGATAGTTGGCCTCGGTGAAGGGATGTTTCGTCGGGCGGCGGTTTGATCGTTCCCGGGCGAAGCAGAACCTTGGCGGTTCCCCCCGAGGCGGGGACCTCGTACAGCCCGGACGGGTCGCCGACGCTAAAGACAATCGATTGACCATCCGGACTCCAGGTCGCGTTGAAGAAGATAGTCTGAGGCAACCCACAGACAACCGGGTGGCAGAGCCGCCTTTAAGGGAGATGTTCCTCAGTTCTCCTCCGGCCGCGAACCCGATGAGATCACTGTTGGGCGACCAGAAAAGTCTCTGGGCTCCTTCGCTGCCTTCGATGACTCGAGGTTGCTGCCCATCGAGATCCTGAATCCATAGCTTGGTCTTCCCTTCGCCGGCGACGAATGCGATGTGCCGCCCGTTCGGCGAAATCGCAGCGAAGTGAGTGAAATAAGGTATCGTGGGAATCGGAGCCGGAGGACGAATCGAGAATCGGCGCAAATTGAGTTGAGATTCCGGAACCGGCCGGCGAAGCCACGAAAGGGCGAGGCTGGCGGCCACGAGAGCCAAGACCACCCCGGCGGTGGTCATGTATCTCAGCCGGAGCCTCAGCCGGTGCTCCACGTCCTGGGTGTTGTCCGAGGGCTCGCCAATGGGGCCCGCTGGCTCCGCCTCCATGGGAAACAAGAAACGGTACCCGCGCTTAGGAAGCGTCTCGATGAACCGGGGGTTCGCGGCGGAATCGCTGAGCGCTTCCCGGAGCTTGTTGATCGCCGTATTCAGCCCCTGATCGAAATCTACAAAAGTGTCGCCGGCCCAGAGTCGTTCCCGCAACTCCTCCCGCGTGACGACTTCGCCGGGGCGATCGAGCAGCGCGACCAGCACCTGAAACGGCTGCTCCTGGAGGCCGATCAGCCGTCCGTTCTTGCGCAACTCGCCCGCCGTCAGATCGGCCTCGTAAGGGCCGAAGCGGATTCGCCTCCCAGTCCGTGGAACTTCGCTCATCTTCTGGAATTATACTCCCGGCATTACGCAGCACTGGCGGGAGTTGAGGAGGCTCAACAACGTCCGGAATACCTTCTGCTGCCAGCAACTTAGCCGTCAATGAACAGACCATGCCCAACCTAGGCAAGATCCACATTCCGTCCATGGTCCTGCCGCCTCGCCTGCCCAAGAATCGGCCTCACCACGGAGGTGAGACCTATGACCTGGGCCTTCGGGATCGCACGGATATGCGGACTCGCGCTGGCGGCTGTCCTCGAAGGCTCGGCCGGGTTGATTGTTCCCCAGAATCCTGAGGAATTCATCCGAGTTCGCCTCTACGATTACGCTGGGGTCTCCCCGGCAACCCTCGCAGGGGCGAAGGCGGCCGCGTCGTATGTGCTGGAGCACGGTGGAGTGCGCC
>JACQDI010000333.1 GCA_016201195.1 Acidobacteriota bacterium
CATCTCGCGCACCACTTCCCGTCCGAAGTCAGTCAGGCCATTGTGCTGCGGCGCCTGGCCGGAAGAGTCGGCCCACGGGGTGTTGGCGCCGTGGGTCAGGGTCATGTACCGCGCGCCGAGCGAGAAATACGTGCGCAGGATCGCCAGGTTGGAGTCGATCATGTGGCCACCCTCGACGCCCATCAGGATGGCGATGCGCCCCTGTTTTCGCGCGGCCAAAATCTCGGCGGCGGTGGACGCGGGCGCGAGGTCCTTCGCATGCCGCGCCGTCTCTCGCCGCACCACGTCGATCTGCTCGAGCGCGCGCCGCATCGCCTCGAGCGGCGTGAGCCGCCGGGGGTCGGTGAAGATCGACAGGAAGATCCCGGAGACGCGGCCGCGGCGCAGGCGGGGAATGTCCACCTGGCCGTAGTCGTGCAGCTCGCCGAGGTTGTAACCCTCGTTGAGCATCATCTGCGTGGTGTCACAGTGCAGGTCGAGAACCACGGCGCGCTCGAGCAGTCGCTCGACCCGAGCGGGGTCGACGGGACTCTGCGCGAGCGCCGCACAAGCCAGCAGCAACAGCAGGATGAGGGGTGCCATAATGAACCCACATTGTAGCGAAGGGAGGGCGCCTATGCGGAACTATCGGGTGGCGGTGATCGGCCGCACCGGCAAGGGCAACTACGGTCACGGGCTGGACGTGGTGTGGAAGGAGTTTCCCAATGCCCGCGTGGTCGCGGTGGCGGACGAAAACGAAGCGGGCGGCAAAGCGGCGGCCGCGCGGCTGGGAGCAGCCGCGGTCTACGCCGACTACGCGAAAATGCTGCGTGAGGAAAAGCCCGAGATCGTTAGCGTGGCCCCGCGCTGGCTCGACGCGCACCACGACATGGTGATCGCCTGCGCCGAGGCCCACGCCTCCATTTTTCTCGAAAAGCCGATGGCGCGGACGCCGGCCGAGGCCGACGCCATGATTGCCGCCTGCGAGCGATGCCACGTGAAGCTGGCGATCGCTCACCAGATGCGCCTGTCGCCGATCGTGCTCGATGTGCGCGACCGCATCCGCCGCGGCGAGATCGGCCGGCTGATGGAGATCCGCTCCCGCGGCAAGGAAGACGCCCGGGCGGGTGGGGAAGACCTGATGGTGCTCGGCACCCACGCCTTCGACCTGATGCGCCTGTTCGCCGGCGACCCGCAATGGTGCTTCGCCCACGTCACGGCCGGGGGCCGGGAGATGACCCGCGAGCACGTCCACGCCGGCGCCGAGGGCATCGGTCCGCTCGCGGGCGACGCCATCCACGCCGTCTACGCCTTTCCCAACCAGGTCCACGCCTCGTTCGGCTCACAGCTCACTGGAGACAAGAGCGGCGCCCGCTGGGGCCTGGACCTGTGCGGCAGCCAGGGGGTGATTCAATTCCGGGCGGGGATGGACCCGCCCGTCTGGATCCTCCGGTCCAATTCCTGGGCTGCCGACAAAGCTTCCTGGGAGCAGCAGCCCCCGCCGCCGCAGTCCGCGGCCGGCCAGGCCGCCGCCAACGCCCGCCTGGTCGCCGACCTGATGGAAGCGATCGAGCAGGACCGCCAGCCACGCTCGAGCGGCTACGACGGGCGCTGGGCGCTGGAGATGATCCTCGCCGTCTACCACTCGCAGCGCAGCGGCGGCCGCGTCCCGCTGCCACTCCAGGAGCGCCGCCACCCGCTGGCGATTTGATCAACGTCTATGCGCAAAACGATCTTCGCTCTCCTGTGCATGGCTACTCGCTGCTGATGGAAGTGCCGGGCGTGGCGTGGATGGCGGTCACCGAAGCCGATATGCGCGACTACGCGGCCATGTACCTGGTGAATCCTGCGGGAAGCTGGACCGGTCGCTGGTTCGAATCCCGACTCGCCCCCAGCGTGAGCGAGTCCGACATCTGCGTTTCCGGCGCCTTACCGCACCACTCGTCCTGGAGAGTGCTGCTGACCGGCGCCGAGCCGGGAAGACTCATCGTGTCCAATGTGATTGCCAGCCTGAACCCCGAGTCGGCCATTCAGGGCACCACTTGGATTCGCGCGGGACGAGCGGCCTGGGATTGGTGGAGCGGCAGCATCGGGGCCGATGGCAAACGCGCCTTCACATCGAGAAGCGAAAGCTCAAACCTGGGGGCAGGGAAGGACGAGCCGCCGCGGGCCGGCCGGGGAGGCCTCCAAGGGACAAGGCTGGGCAGCGAACAGCTTATTGGATTCCGCGAGCAGGATGATCTGCTGCGCCCCGCGCTCCAGCAAGCAGCGAGGGCAGGTTAGATACCAGAAGTACATGTGGGTGATGCGGCCCACGCGCGCCGCCCGCAGGTCACGGTAGAAGCGCGGCACCTCCCGCAAGGCCGCATCGAATCCCTGCTTGCCTGCCACGCGGGAATAGAACAGGGTCCGGAAGGTGCGGATCTCCGGCCGCGGGCCGGATTCCGGGTCGATCGAGAGCAGCACCTCACCCGAAAACCAGCCATCCCGGTGCAGCACCAGCGGGGAGCCGATGGGCCGGTAGCGCCGCCCGTCAACTTGCGACAGCAGCGATTGCAGGTCCTCGCGGAGCCGGCGCGGCACGTGCAGGAACAACGGCGTCGGTGAGGAAACAAAGGAGTGCCCGACGAGACTCACTTCCCGGTCCCGCCACTCGTCCAGGTCGATCTTCGGGCATTGGCAATCCCCGGTTACCATGCCTCGATTATAGCTCAGGTCTACCCGTACAGCTTCCGCGCGAGTTGCCCAGCACGCGCCGTCGCGGACGCCGGTGATGAGGCCGAGAGTTATACTGTTCACGGTCCTTTATGAAGCGAGCCGACTGGCTGTTATGCTGTTGCCTGGCTTGCTGCGCGCCGCTTTTCGCGCAGCGGATTTCGGCCGGAGGTCCGGGCAGCGGGCCCAGCGAGCGCCCCGATCCCGCACGAGCGGCGGAATTGCACCAGACCGTCACCCTGACCACCGGCCTGCGCGAGGACGATCACCCGGCCCTCTGCTCGGAAGGCAACCGGCTCTTCGTGGCCTGGGTCTCCTACTCGGAAATCGAAGGGGCCGACCGCATCTTCCTGCGCGAATTCGACGGCGCCCGCTGGAGCGATGCGGTCGAGTTGAGTGACGGCCCGGGCGATTACTACAAGCCGTCCATCGCTGCCGATGGCGGCGCTCTCTGGGTGGTGTGGCCGGCGCAAGTGCGCGGCAATTGGGACCTCTACGCAAAGGAGCGGCGCGGCGGGCGGTGGGGCAGGCTAGAGCGGCTCACGAGCCATCCGACCCCCGACCTCGAGCCGCAGTTGCGCGCCGCGGGCGACCAAGTCTGGCTGGTGTGGCAGTCGCTGCGCAACGGCAACTCCGACATTCTCTATCGCGTGCGCAGCCAGAGCGGATGGGGGCCGGAACGCGCGGTGACGACGCATCCGGCTAATGACTGGTCCCCCGCGCTCGAGATCGACTCGCAGGGCGGGATCCACGTGGCCTGGGACACCTACCGCGCCGGCAACTACGACGTCTACCTGCGCAGTTTCCACGGGCGCGAGTGGGGCGCGGAGACGCCGGTCGCCGCCAGTGCGGAACTCGAGGCCCGCCCCGCCCTCAAGGCCGACCGCCGCGGCCGCGTGTGGATCGCCTGGGAAATCGGTCCCGAAAACTGGGCCGGCGACTCGGCCAACGGCGGGCTGCGGGTGAAGCGCTCGATCGGCCTCGCCTGCTGGAAGGACGGACGCCTTCATCGCCTGCCGGAGGCCTCCCGAAAACTGCGCTCGCTTGGCGGCGAGAAGGGCGCTGAGGCCCCTGCGCCGGTGGTCGGCGCAGACGGCAAGCTGCGCCTGTTTTTCCGCAGCCCGATCACAGCCAACTGGCTCAAGGTCGGTGTGATCACCTGGGAGGGGGACGACTGGTCGAAGCCTACCTATTTGGTGAACAGTGAGGGCCGCGTGGACCAGCGAATCGTGACCACGGTCGATGACGGCGGGAACGTGCTGGCCTGCTACCCGGCCGGGTCGCAGCATAACCTGGTCTACCTGCGGAAGTTCGACGGCGGCCGCGCAACCGCAGACGACCCGACCCCGCCGCTGGTCCCTGCCGAAGCCGGCGGCCCCGCTTCCCAGGTCGCCGCTCGGGCGCGCCACAGTTTTCTCGGCTACCAACTGGTCTGGGGCGACCTGCACCGCCACACGGACATCTCCGAGGACGGCGGCATTCGGGACGGCTCGCTCACCGACGCCATGCGCTACGCCCTCGATGCGGCGGGCCTCGACTTTCTCGGTATCACCGATCACACCCGCTACTTGCCCCGCCGCTACAACCTGTGGCGCATCCAGAAGGTGGCCGACCTGTTCTACGCTCCGGGTTTCTTCTCGCCGCTGCACGCTTACGAGCGCAGCCAGTTCTCGCCCTGGGGCCACCGCAACGTCATTCACCTGAACCGCGATTACACCCCGGTGCCCGCTTCTTACGAAACCGGCGACCCGGGCGTCGACCCCAACGGCCTGTACGCCGCGCTGCGAGGCAAGATGGCCCTGTCCATCCCCCACACTTCGGCCTGGACCAACAAACAGGTAAGCTGGGATTACAACGACCCCGACATCGAGCGCGTGGTGGAGATTTACCAGGGCCTGCGCAGTACCTATGAATACGCCGGAGCGCCCGACCCGGCCGGCGCGGCGGTCTATGAGAAAGACAGCCCGAACTTTGTCTGGAACGCGCTCGAGCGCAAGCTCAAGCTTGGCTTCATAGCCAGCTCCGACCACGGCTCGACCCACATGTCGTTTGCCGCGGTGTACGCCAAAGCCATCGACCGTCCGTCGATCTTCGAAGCGCTCAAGGCCCGCCACACCTACGCCGCCACCGACAAGATCGAGCTCGATTTCAGCATTAACGGCCGCCTGATGGGCGAAGAGATTTCGGTCACCGAACCGCCGGTGTTGAAGGTCGCCGCGCGCGGCACGGCGGCGATCGACAAGGTCGACGTCATCAAGAACAACCAGTTCGTTTACAACCTCGGGCCGCGGCAGAAGGATGTTCAATTCGAATTCCGAGACCAGGCGTGGAAGGGCGAGGAGTGTTACTTCTACGTGCGGCTCATCCAGTCGGATCGCAACATGGCCTGGTCAAGTCCCATCTGGATTTCCAGAAAGCGCTGATCTCACACCAAGACGCAAAGACCGCAAAGGTTTTTGTTGGCGACCTCGGCGTCTTTGCGCGAGCCCGGCTTGACTTGCAGGCTTGTCATTCGGGTCTCCTGTAGACCTGCCAGTAGTGATAATGTCCGGTACGCCGGAAGGGCCCGAGTCCGTGGACGATGGCCGCGGGCGGGGGTTGGTCGCCGGGGGCGAAGACCAGCAACTCCTTGTAATCGCGGAAGGCGGCGCTGTGCGGGTAGGTCCCGTCGGGGATGACTAAGCCCCGCCGCCGGGCCAGGTAGTGCAGCGTCGGGTAGTAACCACCCTCGATGTAGAACAGTTGCGGACCGTTTTGGGGGATGGTCTCGAGCTCGCGCGCCGCCTCCACGTGGCTCCAGTTCAGCGGAAAGTGGCTCCACCGCGCGACCTCGAAGCCCCAGGCCGTGGCCCCCGCCAGGCAAACGGCCAGCGTTGCGGACCGCGCCCGCCGGGGAACCGCCCTCAACAACATATCGAGGCCCACTCCGGCGAGGGGCGCGACCCCGAACAGGACCGGAAGCTGGTAGTGAGTATGAACAATATTTAAATTAGGAAACACCAGGAAGGCCGAGATGCCGCACCCCCCGAGCAACGCCACAAACGCCCGCCTCGCGTGAAATTCATGCCAGAGGCCCGCCAGGGCCAGCCCTGCCCAGACCACGCTGAAGCCGTTGGCCATGCGCAGCAGGAAATACCGCATCCGCTCCCAGTCGAGCAGCGCCTGCTGCCCGAAATACCACCGCCGCGCGGAGGTGAAGCTCTCCGAGAGCAGCCCATAGCCGGAAAACCACACGAACGCGGTCCAGCCCAGCATCAGCGCCGCCACCACGCCGTGAGACAGCAGGAACACCCGCGAAAAAATCCCCTTCCAGCCTTTCCGCAGCAACACCAGAGAGACGCCGCACGCGGCGGCCGTCCAGGCGATGGGCAGTTTTTGCGGCACGGCGATCGCCAGCGCCAGGGCGGCCATAGCCAGGGTGCGAATTTCTCCGCTCTCGATCCAGCGCCGCAAGCACAGCAGGTAAACGGCGCCCAGCGTGATCACGAAGGCGTCCATCATCAGCGCCCGGTCAAAGAAGATTGCGATCGGCGTGGCCGCGTAGCAGCCCGCGCCGGCCGCCGCTGCCTCCGCGCTCAAGCCCTCTTCCCGGAGGAGCTGAAACAGGAGCAGGACCGTGGCCAGCCCGCAAGCGATGTTGAAGAGGCGGATCAGTCCTTCGCCATAGCCCACGATCATCATGGGCAGCGCCAGCAGGTACTCGTAAAAGGGAAGCTCGATGTAGGCCCAGCGCTTCTCACCCAAAATATCAATCTGGGGGTGGAGGAAGTTGTGGTCCCGCTCCACGTAGTTGCGGATGATGGCGGCGGTCCAGCCCTGGCGGAAGGACTGGCCGTCTACGGGGGGCGCGGTGAAGTGATAGAGCCGGGGCGCTACTGTGAGCACGCACAGAAGGGCCAACCAGCCCCACTCAGCGTTGCTGCGTTGCATAGGTCGGGTTTGAGTAGATCCAGGGACGCCGTTCCCCGCCCACATCGAGCCACAATTCGAGGCGATACACGCCCGGCGAGGGGATCTTCCAGTCCAGGCTGTCGGTGAACTGCTCGAGGACCGGCTCTCCGTCGCGCAACAGGCGGAAATGGGCGCGCACCGGAGAGGCGGCCGTCAGCCGGTTTCCCGCCGCGGTTTCAAAGCGGAAGCCCGTCGGATCGCACAGCCAGTCGTGGGCCACGTAGGCGCGGCCCGCCCGCAGCGCCTCGCGCACCTCCGGCTCGGTCAGCGATTTCACCCACAGGTGCGTGGAGACATTTCGAAAGCTCACCTCGTAGGGATCGAAATCCAGGCGATAGAGCACCTCGCCGTCGGGCCGGTCCCGCAGCGCCTCGGGAAGCTCGACCGTGCCGAGGTTCTTTCGCTCGAAGCTGTCGATGACCGCGGTCCGGCCGTCACGCTTGGTCAGCGTGAACACCTGGTTGTGGTGGGCGTCGTTGGCCGCGATGCCGGTGAGGGGATGCGTTTGTGTGGCCCGATCCCACGCGGCGAGAATCGGGGCCAGGTAATCCTGCTGGGCGCCGAAGTATTCTTCGTGGTAGCGCTCGAGCTTGCCGGAGATGTCGGCCCACGCCGCGGGATCGCTCAAAGCCTTGCGAAACCACTGCCGGTATTCGGTCTCATCGTTGGCGTCGGTGTGGCGGTTGTAGATCTCGAGGCCGTCGAGGCGATCCATGGGATGATCCAGGCGCTCCTCGACGTGAGAAAGAAAGATCAGGCCACCGTCGCGGCGGATCAGTGAAATGTATTCGTCGCGCGAGCTCCACTGCAGGCCGTGAATCGAGCGCATCGGGTAGTTGAGAAACCCTTCCGCCTCCGAACCGGGAATGAACAGCACGCCGTCGCGCAGCCCGCGCCAGTTGTCGTTGATATAGTCGCGCTCCGGGCGCACGTGGTCGGAAAGCAGGACCGCGCTGACGCCGGTCTTCTTGGCCGCCGCCAGCAGCTCGGGCCGCGTGCCTGCGGTGTGCGCGGCGTCCTCGGCGTGGCAGTGCAGGATGGCGCGGACGTCCCGAAAGCCCTCGGGCGGCGGGATTCTCCGGCGCTCCATGGCCAGCCGTTGCCGGTCGGCCCGGACGCGTTCCAGGTTTGCAACCTGCACGCGCTCGAGCGTGGTCAGCTTTCGCGCTGGAGCGGCGGCCAGCAGGATCAGGAGCAACGCTGTCATTTTCGGTTATTATCTCAGCATGCGCCTGCTGAGTGTGCTGCTCTTCAGCCTTTCCATCCTCGTCGCCGCCGACTACGACCTGCTGATCCGCGGCGGGCGGGTGCTCGATGGCACGGGCAACCCGTGGTACGTTGCCGACGTAGGGGTGCAGAGCGGCCGCATTCAAAAGGTCGGCAACCTCGCCGGCTCGAGCGCGACCCGCGTGATCGACGCCGGCGGCAAGTTTGTCAGCCCCGGGTTCATCGATCTGCATTCCCACAGCGATATCGGCCTGCTCGATCCCGAGCTGCGCTACAACCTGAACATGGTGGCGCAGGGGATCACCCTCTCCGTGCTGAACCAGGACGGCCGGTCCGCCCGCTGGCCCCTCCGCGAGCAGCGGGAGATTTACGGGAAGCAGGGGCTTGGCAACAACGTGGCCCTCATGGTCGGTCACGGCACCGTGCGCAGCCGCGTGATGCAGAAGAGCGACAACCAGCCCGCCACTGACGCCGACATCCGCGCCATGCAGCAGCTCGTCGAGGAAGGGATGCGAGACGGCGCCTTCGGCTTAAGCACGGGCCTCGAATACGTCCCCGGGCGCTTCAGCGGGCCTCGCGAGGTGATCGAGCTCACGCGCGCGGTCAAGCCCTTCGACGGTTTTTACATCAGCCACGAGCGCAGCGAGGGCAAGGACCCGATGTGGAAATACGCCTCCGACCCGGCCCGGGCAGTCGATCTTCTGGAGGCCGTTGAAGAGACCATTCGCATCGGCCGCGAGACCGGTGTGCCCGTCGTGTGCTCGCACCTCAAGGCCAAGGGCGCGAACTACTGGGGCTCGAGCCACGCCGCCACCCGGCTGATCCGCGAAGCCCGGGAGCAGGGAATCGAGATCTACGCCGACCAGTATCCGTATGAAACCTCGGGCAGCGACGGGAACACTGTCTTGATTCCGCAGTGGGCGCAGGGCAACTTGAAGGGCCAGCTCGCCGACCTGCCCTCGGCCCGCCGCCTGCGCCTGGACATCGAGCACGAGATCGCCCGCCGGGGCGGCGCCGACCGCATCATCGTCTACGAGTTTCCCGAGGCGAAGTACATCGAGAAGAGCCTGGCCTGGATCGCCGCCGACCGCAAGCTCTCGCCGGTGGACGCCGCCATCTGGATCCAGATGAACGGCCTGCCGCGCCCCGGCGGAGCGCGCATGCGCGGGTTCTCGCTCTCGGAGCTCGACATCGACCACATCATGGAGCAGGAGTTCACCGCCACCTGCACCGACGGCGGGACGGTTGGCCTCGGCGCGGGCGGCGGCGCGGTTCACGCCCGCTTCTATGGCGCCTTCCCCCGCAAGATTCGCCGCTACGTCGTGGAGCGCCGGGTGATCTCGCTTCCCTTCGCCATCCGCTCCATGACGTCCCTCGCCGCCCAGATCATGGGACTGAAGGACCGCGGCCTGATCCGCGAAGGCAACTGGGCCGACCTAGTCGTCTTCGACCTGGCGACCATCGCCGACAAGGCCACCTTCACCCAACCGCACCAATATGCGGAGGGCATCCCATATGTATTTGTGAATGGCATCGCTGTGGTGGATGGCGGCAAGCTCACCAAGGCGACCCCGGGGAAGGTCCTCACGCGCTAATTGGATCCCACCAAACGGGCTCACGATCCACGGCCACGATCCGCGATCTCTCAGTGCAGTTGTTTTTCCGTTTGGATCACAACCGCGAACCGCGGGTAGTCATCGCCCAGCTTGTGGTAGGCCGCGTTCTGGTCGCTGATGCGCCAGTTCTCGACCAGTACACGAACGCGGACCGCATCCTTATTCGCCGGCAACGTCAGCACGCGCTCCTCGAGCGGCTTCAGACGGTTGTCGCCGAGCTTGCGGGCCTTGGGGCTCCACTCCCACCGCTGGCCGATGCGGTGGACCCGGCGTGCCACCACGCGGCCCGCAGCGTCGACCAACTCCGCCTTCACCAGAATGAACCGTTCCGGGTCGCCGGTGGGGAGCAGGTGACCGGCGCCCGCGTTCTTCAGCACTACTTTGTCGCCGGCGATCTCGACCGACAGGCCGCTGGAGTACAGATCGTAGGAACGCCACTCCGCTTCGGACAGCAAGCGCTCCTTGGGGATCTTACTGCCAAAGAACAGGTGCCGCCGCGAGGTGCGCACCGGGCCGCCCACTGCTACCGGCCGCTTCACCGCCGGCATGTGACAGTGGGTGCAAGAGCGGCCCTCCCGGGCGTAAGAGCTCTCGCGCCACTCGTTAGCTGTATCAAAAGTACAGACCAGGATATCGGTATAGCGAGCAGTGGCCTGGTGGCAGGAGGCGCAGTTCTCCTCGTTGATGAGCGTCGGATCCTTGCGCACCGGGTGGGGCGCGCGCGAGTCGCCCCAGGGGCCCATCACCACGCCGTCCCGGAGGTGACAGACAGCGCAAGTGACGCCTTCCTCGCTCAGCGCCCGGTCGAAGCCCGGGTTCTTCTTCAGAATCGGCTGGTGCGTCGAGCCGTTCTTCACCCCCACGGCGACGGTGGCGAGCTGGTTCTCGAGCGGCGTGTGGCAGTTCAGGCACAGCCAAGCGGCGGTGGGCTCTTTCGCCATCTCCGCCTGGAATTGCCTGTCGCTCAAGGCGTGCGCGTGGACCGACGCTTTCCATTCCTGGTAGATCTCCAGGTGGCAGACGCCGCACTGCGCCGCCGAGAGCGAGCTGAGCCCCTGGGGGATCGTCTGATAGGGAAGTGGATTCTCCCACCAATAGCCAAAAATGCGCACCTTGGCCAGGGAGGCCACAGCCAGCGCGCACGCGACGCCCAGTGCTGCTATACTCGTTTTCCGCACGGAGGCTGATCCTAACATGAAGCTTACCGCATTCCTGTTCTGCGTATCGCTGGCGCTCGCGCAACCGAAAGGCCCCAAGCTGGGAGGCGAGGACTGGGTCGCGCTGTTCAACGGCGTCGACTTCACCGGCTGGCAGAAGATCGGCAGCGAGAAGTGGACTGTCGAGGACGGCGTGATCCACGGCCAGGGGGTTACTAAGGCTTACGGCTACCTGGCCACAGAAAAATCCTACAAGGACTTCCACCTGTTCCTGCGCTTCCAGTGTCCGGGGCCGGGCAATAGCGGCGTCTACCTGCACAGCCGGTTCAAGCCGAACACGGTGGACATCCTCGGCATGCAGGTGGAAATCGACCGGCACGTCGGCAGGCACACGGCCGGCCTCTACGGCGACGACCGGGGGTGGATCGCCTGGCCCGCCCCGGAAAACGAGACGATCATACGGCCGCTTGACTGGAACGACATGCTCATCATGGTGGAGGGCAACCGCATCCGCACGCGCCTGAACGGCGTGGACATGGTCGACTTCACCAGCCCGAAGCCAGTTTACAACGACGGTATCATCGCCCTGCAACTGCACTCCGGCGGCGAGGGGGAGATGAAGTTCAAGGACATCTGGATTCGGGATTTGGGCGGCCGGTAGGGCCGGAAACCGCTCCCTCACGGTCGCGGCTCCGATTCTGAGCCGCGCGCGTCAGCAAGCGGTTTCAGCCTGTCAACCTAAATCCACCGCTCGAGCCACCCGAAAGCTTCCTCCTGCATGTCGGGGCGGAAGGAATGGGGCACGTCGTAGAACGTCGCCCGGAACCGCTCCGGAGTCCCCGCCTTGGCGTAGATCCGCGCGAGCTTGTCGGCAGCGCCTTTCATTCCCGACATCGGATATAACGCATCCCGCCCGCACTGCTGCACGAGCAGGGCGCCCGGGGCAATGAGCGCCGCTGCATCGGGCAGGTCAAGCGACGAATACAATCCTGGTATGTAGGCCATCCAGGTGTGAGACCGCAGGTGGTTCCGCAGTTGCGCGCGGAACTCGGTCATCCACCCGGTGACGCAGGCCACCTTGATCCGTGGATCGGCGGCGACGAGATGCGCGGTGCGCAAGCCGCCGATGGAGAGTCCCAGGCACCCCAGGCGGCGGCTGTCGACCTCGGGGCGGCTGGCGAGATAGTCCACGCTGCGCATGTCGTCCCAGACGAGGATGCCCGGCCAGGTGGCTCCGGCCGCGAACAGGGTCTTAGCGGTGAGCGTTTCATAGCGGCTGCACAGCCCGTTGACCGCCGCGAGCCACTCGGCCGTATCCGGCCGCAAACCTTTCAACGCCTGCAGCGCCTCTCGCATTTCCCCCGGCGCAGTGGAGACGTCGATCGTCTCCACCCGCAGCCGCCGCTCACCGAAATAGAAGCCGTCGATCACTATTACGACGTAGCCCTTGCGCGCCAGCAGCTCGGCGTAAGGCCGCCCGTAGGCCCGGTCGCGAAACTCGAGCAGCACCGGCGAGTCGTTGGGGTGGCTGATGATCTTCTGGTGTCCCCACACGTAGCGCCCGCTGTGGCAGTGGATGGCCACCACCCCCGGCACGCGTCCTTTCAGGCCCGCCGGAATCAGCACGCACGCCGGAATGTCGTACACTGTGGTAGCTCGGATCTTGACCCGCTCGAGGGTGAACCCGTCGCGCTCTTCGCGCCCCAGCAGCTCGGCCGCGAGCGGCACGGGCTTCGGGTCGTAGCTCAGGTGCTGCCGGAACAGCGGTCGCGCCACCCGCTTCCAGCTTTGGAGCGACTTCCATTTCGCGTCGAGGAAGGAAAGCCGCGGCTGGTTCTCCCGGCTGATCCAGTCGGCGAAATCGTGCAGGTTCGCGAGGTCGGGGGTGGGGACCTGGGGCGGGTTCTGCGCCATCAGCGGCGGCAGCGGCAGCGCCAGAGATCCCGCTGCTCCCAAAAGCTCACGCCGATTCCACTTCATCTCTTTCCTCGCGGTGCCCTTGGCTTGCAAGGGAGAACCTCTTGCGGGCCCCGACCTTTCAGCGCCCCGAATTCCGAGCCTTTATGCCCCAAAGGGGCGCTGTGGCGGGCGGCGCCAGCGCGACCAGCCGGAACGATCCAAAGTGCCACCAGCAGCAGCGGAACCCGTTCGACTCGCATGGCAGCCCCCCTGGAAGCTTATACTGGCGAAAGCCCGGTTGGGGGTCGCCCGCTCTCTACTTACACGTTTCTCGGACGACGGTCGCCAGATCGCGCAGCGCCTGCGCGCCGTTGCCGGTGAAGCTCGAGCCGTGCATGGTGGCGAGCGTGCTGGGCTGCAGCGCGGCGAGGTTCTCGAAGATGCGATCCGTTTGCGGCGTGTACGGGAAATAGTAGGCGAAGTGGCCGTTCTGCATGTCGAGCAGCGGACTCGCGATCGCGGCTGTGCCCGACGGCGTGACG
>JACQDI010000334.1 GCA_016201195.1 Acidobacteriota bacterium
CTGATGATCGGCGGGCTGTTCCCGCTGATCCACCTGGGCCGCGTCTGGCTGTTCTACTGGCTGCTTCCCTACCCCAACTCGCGGCTGCTGTGGCCCAACTTCCGCTCGCCGCTGCTGTGGGACCTGACGGCCATCTTCACCTACCTCACCGGCAGCGTGATTTACCTCTACCTTCCGTTGATTCCCGATCTGGCCCAGCTCGCTGTTCACGCCAAGAGCCCGCGGCGCTCGCTCTACCGCCTCCTGTCGCTGGGTTGGACCGGCAGCGACCGGGAATGGCATGCCCTCGAGCGGGCCATGAAGCTGATGGCGGGCATCATCCTGGCGGTGGCCGTTTCGGTGCACACGGTGGTGGCCTGGGATTTCGCCATGGCCCTGGCCCCCATGTGGCACTCGACCATCTTCGGCCCCTACTTCGTGGTGGGCGCGATCTTCAGCGGCATCGCCGCGCTGCTGCTGGTGATGTCGATCATCCGGCGCGCGCTGCATCTGGAGGCCTACCTCGAGCCGCGGCACTTCGAAAACCTGGGCAAGCTGCTCGTGCTGCTGAGCCTGCTGTGGTTTTACTTCACCGCCGCCGAGCACCTGACCACGTGGTACGGCAACGAGCCTTCGGAGATGAACGTGTTCGGAGCGCGGGTGCGCGGACGCTTCGCCCCGCTGTTCTGGATCATGGTGGCGTGCAACTTTGTGGTCCCGTTCGTGCTGCTGGGCATCCGCCGGCTGCGGTCGATCCGCACCTGCACCATCTCGGCGGTGACGGTGCTGGCGGGTATGTGGCTCGAGCGCTACCTCATCGTGGTAGGGACCCTCTCCCACCCGCGCCTGCCGGCGGCCTGGGGCAGCTACGCGCCGACCTGGGTCGAGATTTCGATCAGCACCGCGACCTTCGCGGCGATGACCCTGCTCTACCTGATTTTTTCCAAGCTGTTTCCGATCATCGCCATTTGGGAATATAAGCATGTTTCTGATCAGTGAATTCGGCGAAGCGCGAGCGGTCGTGGAAGCCATCCAGGTGCTCCAGGCCAAGGGCTTTGACACAGCCGGGATGGACCTCTTCTCGACCGAGCCGGTCGAGCTTCCCCCCGGCCTGCTCGACCGCCCCAGCCGCATGTCGCTCGTCACCGTCGCCGGCGCGGCTACACTGTGCTTGCTGGCGATCGCGTTCGTCGCCTACACCCAGTACAGCTTCCGGCTCGTCACCGGCGGCATGCCGATTTTTTCGTTCTGGGCGACCGGCGTAGTCTTCTACGAGTTCACCCTGCTCGGGGCCATCGCAGCCACTTTCCTGTGGTTCCTCTGGGAAAGCGGCCTGCTGCAAAAGGATCGCTCCGCGCCCCTGCCGGTGCCCGATTCCGGCCGCATCTTCCTTCGCCTGGAGTGCGACAAGGAGCAGGTGGGCCTCGCCGGAGAGTGCCTGTACAAAGCGGGTGCGGCCAGCGTGAAAAAAGCGGAGCCGCGAGCATGAGGCGCTGGTGCATGATCGTGGCACTGGCCGGAGCGGCCCTGGGCGCCGACAAGAAAGCCCCGCCCTGGGAAAAGTCCCGCTACCTCGGCCAGGACCTCTACCGGGAGCACTGCGTGGTCTGCCACGACATCGACAAGAAGGAGAGCAAGAAGCCCGGTCCCAGCCTCTATCATCTCTTCAAGAACGAGAAGCTCCCCCTCACCGGCGGCAAGCCCAGCCGCGACTACGTGGTGGTGAAGGTCAAGTTCGGCGGGCAACTGATGCCGCCCTTCATCAAGCGCATGACCGACGCGGAGATCAACGCCCTGGTAGACTACATCGAGAGCAAGTAAGATAATTCTATGGCCACTATGAACAAGCCGTCGGTAGAAAGCATTCTGGGGCGCTCTCCGGAGGAGCTGAGCCTGGAAGAGCGGACCGCCTTCGCCGGGAGCTGGATCGCCCTCGAGATCTACTCTCCAAAGACCACGCCTCTGCGCCGCATTGAGGCCATCGGGGACAGCATGGAAGAGTGCATCGCCCTTCTGCGCCGCCGGGGCCTGGAGCCGACGAAATTCGAGCTCAGCCGCCTCAAGCCGCCGTACTAAGACCGATTTCACGCCACACCAAGTTCGCCAAAGACCGCAAAGGTGTTCTTGGCGACCTTTGCGACCTTTGCGTCTTCGCGTGAGATTGGTGGTGGCTTGCCTTCTTGTCCAGGTCCCCAAGCGGGCCGGCTTGTGTTGCTGTGTTGCGGGTAGGCACACAATCTGGTATGTTATGACACAGTCACAGCCAGGAGGTCATCTTATGCAGGCAGCCAGGCTCGCAGTCTTGCTGTTCCTCGCTTCGTTTCTCGCGATGGCGCAAAGTGAGCGCGGAAACATTACCGGAATCGTGACCGATCCCAGCGGCGCCTCCGTTGCAGCCGCTGAACTCTCGATCGTCCAGCGCGATACGAACGCGACCACGAAGGCTGTCACCACGGCCACGGGTGAATACAACGTCCCCAATCTGCGGCCAAGACGCGCAACTGCAATTGGGCCAGGTGACGGAACAGGTCGAGGTTTTGGAAACTCTGGCCACGATTCAGACCGATAACGCGAAAGTCTCCACCCAGGTGCAGAACAAGCTGGTGGACGAGCTGCCGCTGGTGGTGGGCGGCGCAATGCGCAGCCCTTTTAACCTGGTGGCGGTGGCCGCCGAAGCGCGCGGCAGAGGCCAGGCGCTCGCGCTGGGTGGCGGGCAGGTGGCGGCCTGGGATGCGACGCTGGACGGCTACAGCGTGGGCACCAATCGCTCCGGCGACACCGACGAGGCGGCTCTGAACACTCCCTCGGTGGAATCCCTCACCGAGTTCACCGTGGATACCAACGGCTTCAAGGCCGAATACGGGCAGGCCGGCGGCGGCATCATGTCGTTTGCTTCCAAGTCCGGCACGAATCAGCTCCATGGCGCCGGATATGACTTCCTGCGGAACGATGCCATGGACGCGCGCGGCTTCTTCGCCAGAACGCGCTCCGTCTATCGCCAGAACGATTTCGGCTTCACCTCGGCGGGGCCGGTGTGGGTCCCCAAACTCTACGACGGGCGAAACAAGACGTTCTTCTTTGTTTCCTACGAAGGCTTCCGCAATCGCGTGGGGGCGAATGATGCGATGTTTTCGGTCCCCACGCCGGAGATGTACCGTGGCGATTTCAGCAACTGGGTCGATCAGAGCAACCGGCTCATCACCATTTATGACCCGGCCACCACGCAGCCGAATCCGGGCGGAACCGGTTCTATCCGCACGGCGTTCCCGAATAACCAGATCCCGGCCAATCGCTTCTCCACCACCGCCAGCGCCATCGCCGCCTTTGGCCAGAGCGTGAAACCGAATCGAGGGTTCGCCCCCGGCACGAGCGGCTATGTCCGCAATAACTACATCGTCAGCGGCGGCACGACGATCACCCCTACCGACAAGTGGAGTGTAAAAGGCGACCAGCTTTTCGGCAATAAACATCGCGTCAGCCTCCTCTGGAACGAAACCATATTCCGCAACAAGCCCGGCGAGAACGGCCCTCCCGGCCTGCCGTTGCCTCTTTGGAGCGGCCAGATTCAGGCCTGGGATACGGAGGCCTACCGCGTGGCGCATGACTGGACCATCTCGACGAGGATGGTCAACCACTTTTCCTACGCCAAGAATTGGTTCATGAAGAACAGCTATTCGGGCAACGTGGACCAGAACTGGAAGAGCAAGTTTTGCATCAAGAACGTAATCGACTGCAACCAGAATTTCCCAGTCATGAGCTTCACCGAATTCTCAACCTGGAGCTCCACCTCCTATAACGGAACCAGGCAGCCGGGGTGGGGCTTCAAAGACGATTTGAGCTACATTCGGGGCTCGCACTCGCTCAAGTTCGGCTTCCAGCACCAGAATCAGAATGCGGATGGGTTCGGCCAGCAGAACATCGCCGGCGCTGCCGGGTTTAGCTTTCTGAGCACGAGCATTCCGGCCCAGACTTCCTTCCCCGCGAGCGGCGGCAGTTCTTTCGCCTCCTTCCTGCTGGGCGACGCCTTCAGCGGTTCCACCGAGACGATTCGCGCCGTCACCCAGAACTATCCGTACTTCGGTTTTTACGCCCAGGACGACTGGCGCATCACACGCAAACTGACCCTCAACATCGGCCTCCGCTATGACTTCACCTTGCCGCCCACCAACAAGAAGGACGAGTACTCGGATTTCAACCCCACGCGGCCGAACCCGGAGGCCAATGGTTATCCCGGAGCGCTGTGGTTCGCCGGTTTCGGCCCGGGCCGCGAGAACACCCGCAGCCTGGTCCCCGGCTGGTATAAGGGCTTTGGCCCGCGCCTCGGACTCGCTTACACCCCGGACAACAAAACCACCTTCCGCGCCGCGTTCGGACGCTCTTTTTCGCGCGTCACTGCCGTGCAAGGCAGCGGCCACTATGCCGGCTTCATCGGCAACTATTCTTTTGGCAATACGTCGCAGGGCATCCAGCCGACATTCAAGCTGGATGATGGCCTGCCTCCCTACAAACTGCCGCCGCTGATCGACCCGGCCTTCGCGAACCTCAACGACGTCGACTACTGGAACGGCCAGGACATGACCCGCGCGCCGGAGAATCTGTCCTGGACATTTACCATCCAGCGCCAGGTGGCGGCCAACACGGTGCTGGAGGTTGGCTACAACGCCAACGTCGGCACACACGTGCAGTCGGGCATACTACGGATGAACCAGGTCCCCACGGCTGCTTGGGATCGCCTGGTGGCTCAGTATGGCCCCACGCAGGCCGTGGCTATCCTGAATTCGGACATCAACTCCACAACCGCCAGGAACGCCGGCTTCAACCCGCCATACCCGAGCTTTGCCACGCAGAGGTTGCGAACGGTGAGCCAATCGCTGCGGCCGTTCCCGCAATATCAGAACATCAGCACCGGGCCGCAGAACGGCGACAAAAGCGGCCACTCCTCGTATCACGCCTTCCTTGTCAAGGCGGACCGCCGGTTCGCCAAGGGGCTGACCTTCCAGTGGAACTACGTGCTCTCGAAGCTAATGACCGATTCGGACACCTACTTCGCGAACTCGGCGACGGCAGCGATGGATCACTATAACAGGAGGCTCGAGAAATCGATCGGGCAATATGACCAGACGCATACCCTGAAGTTTTCGACGCTCTACGACCTGCCGTTTGGCAGGGGGCAGAAGTGGCTGAGCCAGGGTTTTCTCAGCCATGTGCTCGGCGGCTGGCGGGTGGCGGGAATTCAGCTCTATTCGAGCGGCTTCCCCATCGCGCTGGGGCGCAACAACCCTCTGCCGTTGTTCAACGCCATCGACCGCCCGCTGATCGACACGTATGAGGGGTGGCGGGCGCCGATTGCGGGCGGCAAGTTCGACCCCAACGTAGACCGCTTTCTGAAACCGGCCAACCAGTTCCCGGCTCAGCCGATCGCGTTCGGCAATGAAACGCGGTACAACCCCAAAGTGCGCGCCTTCTGGAACAAGACGGAGAACATCAGCCTCGCCAAGTCGTTTCGCATCACCGAGAGCCTGCGGGTGGACCTCCGCGGCGAGGCCTTCAACATCTTCAACCGCACCATCTTCGGCACGGGCAGCACCAACTTGAATGCCGGTACTTTTGGCCAGGTGACCAGCCAGGCGAATGACCCGCGGCAGATGCAGATGGCCTTGAAGATTTACTGGTAGCGGCCAGTCTGGCTTCGATCACCTGCCGTGCTGCTTCCAGCGCGTCGATGATTGCGGCGCGATCGTGATCGTGTCCTCCACCGGCAACGGGCCGGCCTCCAGCCCCCCGGCCACCGTTTCGCCCGGCACGTATTCCAGCGCCAGGTAGGGCTGTGGCGGACTCCTCCAGCCCGTAGATGCCAGCGATATTGGAATGATTCAGCGCGGCAAGCAGTTGCGCCTCGCGCTCGAAGTGCACCAGCCGCCCGGGGCCCTGGGCGAAGGCCGCCGGCAGCACCTTGATCGCCCATGCCGCCGGCGCCGAGCTTCTCTACCACCTGGTAATGTCCCAGCGTTTTACCGAGCATTGCGGTCAAGGTAACCCGGCGGGAAGCGAAGTCAATGCCGCATGTTTTACCCTGTATAGATAGGTCCGTTTCAGATCACACGGATGATCCCGGATTTCAACCTCGATGGCAATCTCCCGGAAGGAATCCACACCTGTACCGAATCCGAGTTCTTCGGTCGATTCGCTGGTTCGTCTGCCAGACGCAAGTGGCTCGGCGAAAGGGTCCGGGAGCTTGTAGCCCTCGCCATGGCAACCGGCCAGCTCGAGCGCGTCTTTGTCTGGGGAAGTTTCGTAACTGCCAAGGAGTCCCCGAAAGATGTCGATCTGCTCCTGATCATGCGACCGGATTTCGAAGTGGAAGCGGCGCCCGAGGCGTGCCGGCAGGTTTTCGAGCATGCCACCGCAAGGGTGGCCTTTTAGGTCGATGTCTTCTGGTCACGATCGTCCATCGGCGAGGAGACTCTTCGTCTCTGGCTGGAAACGTATCAACGCGGGCGCGACTTCAAACTCCGCGGTATCATAGAAGTCATACTCGTATGATCCACACCGACGAGCAAATGCAGGCTGCCCAACAGGCAGTGCTGAACCTCAAAAAGGTCCTTTTGGAAGCCAGAAGAGTGCACTCCCCTCAAGACTACCGTCGCTTGGCCGAGCCCATCCTGCTGGAGCTCCAGCGGCGGGAACAGGAAATCCTGGAGTATCTGACCAAGACGGTGGCTGAGACACCGGTCGGTTAGTCTGATCGCCACGTCGCGCCCCAGCCGCCCTCTCGTCAGGCCCTAGCTGCACCGGCCACCGAGCTAGCCGCCGCACCACCGCCAGTCTTGACTTTTCACTTTTGACTTGGTTCCTTCATCTCTTCGCCCCCGCCGCCCAGTTCTCGACCACCGTGATCGGCGTGGCGGCGGCCTCCTCCAGCGCCGTGTTGACCAGAAAACGCTTGCCGTCGGCGGTAACGTCGTAGACGTCCGTGTTGCCTAAATTGGCGGCGGACGTCTGAAACAGCTCCCGGGGCTGGCCGTACTCAAACGTCGCGCCCGCAGCCTTCACCTCCACCGCCATGAGCTTTCGGTCCGCCGTGAGGTAGAAGAGTTCCTTGCCATCCCGGCGCCACCTCGGGCGGCTCCCTCCGCCGTTCGAGACCATCCATTGGCCGCCGGATTTGGGGAAACCCCGAACGTAGACCTCGTAGGGCCCGGATTCGTTCGAGGCATACGCGATCCATTTCCCGTCGGGAGAAAACCGGCCGAAAAACTCGTTGAACTCGGTTTCGAGGAATGGAACCGGCTTCCGATCGCCTTCGAGCGACAGCACCCACAGATCGTATCCTGTCTTGCCGCCCTCGGACTGATACAGGATGTGGCGTCCGTCCGGCGACCAGCCCCCCGGCCACCGTTTCGCCCGGCACGTATTCCAGCGCCAGGCAGGGCTGTGGCGGACTCCTCCAGCCCGTAGATGCCAGCGATATTGGAATGATTCAGCGCGGCAAGCAGTTGCGCCTCGCGCTCGAAGTGCACCAGCCGCCCGGGGCCCTGGGCGAAGGCCGCCGGCAGCACCTTGATCGCCTTGCCGATATTACAGCCGGCTGGCCCAGCCGACGGCAGGGCTTTTGGGGACTGCAAACCGTTCGGGCTGCTCCCAGGCCGTCGAGGCCCCGAGGTTGACCCGCCGCACCGCGGGTGATCTAATCGAGGCAATCAGTAGGAGGTCGTATGAAGAGAACTTCCGCCGCTGTGTTCAGTCTCTTGATATTGTCAATCGTGCCCTCATCGCTGTCCGCGAAAGGGGACATTGTCAAGATCACGATCAAAGGCGAGGGTCTCACAGCGCCCATCGAGATCTATCCGAATATCGGAGAGTTTAGCGTGTGGGTCGGTCCGGGAGTTCGCGTCAATGGCGTTGAGCAGACCGGCGGCTTCAACGCCTTCATCATCGACTGGTCGAAGGGCGTCGCCGCGCAACTGCCGACCGGGCTTCAACATTACGAAGTGTCATTTTACTCGGGCTGCCGGAAGGGCGGGAACTGCCGGACGAGCGAGCCGTCTATCGTCTATGTGGTGTCTTACGACTATGATCCCTCGACGGAACAGGGTTTTGTTTACTTGCCGGGGAAGGACGACGAATTGTATCGGCTCAACACGAGCACGATCTTCCATGGGCACGGCCTGGAGGGGAACTGGTTTCGCGCGACGGGCGAGTGGGAGAAGTTCGCGAGGCCGCGCATCGCGAGAGCGAGGGCCACAGGCCCGAACCGTTAGAGCGCTGGCCGCGCGCCGGTTTCGGGCCCCGCCCCACGGGCATGGGCAGAACCAGCACTCACTTGCGGGGCGCAGGGAAGTCAATCGAGGCCAAGCTTTTCTTGGCGCCCTTTGCCTCCTTCGCGTCTTTGCGTGAAACCGTTACCCCCGAATCTTCGACCGCAAAAACTTCACCACCCGCGGGATGGCCGTGTGGATGTCCTCTCCGCTTTTCCCGGGCTCGTAAACGATGTCGATGAAGCCCTGGTAATGCACGCTGCGCAAGATATCGAAAACCTTGTCGTAGTCGATCCAGGGCTCCGAGCCGTCCGGCCCAGGGTTGTAGAACTTGACGCGGACGTAGCGGGCCAGTGACGCCGTCTGCCGGATGTTCTCGAGGAAGTCGCCCGGGCGCAGCTCGCCGCTCGCGCCGCGCGATCCTGCCCACTGGCCCGTATCGAGCAGGAAGGTCAGGTTCGGGTGATTCACCTTTTCAATGAGCCGCAGCACTTCGCCCGCGGTGCGGCACAGGGCGTTGTGGTTGTGGTTCTGCAAGCCCACCGGCAGCCCGGCCTGCGCGGCCTCCTCGCAGACCTTGCGGATGCCGGCCGCCGCCCGATCGAACGCTTTTTCCCGCTCGGCCTCGCTCGGCGGGGATCCCGCAAACACCCGCAGCAACGGCGCGCCCAGGAACATCCCCACCCGGATCGCTTCCAGCGCTTTCTCGAACTCCCGCTTCTGAGCGCTCTCTGGCTGGCCGAAGTTGGTGCTCACCGTGAACACGGCCATCGACAGCCCGTGATCGAGATACGCCCGCCGTACCCGCTTCAGATACTCGGTCCCCAGTTCGGGCAAGTTGTTGATGTGGAGGCTCGCCCCCTCCAGGCCCAACTGGCGGCACAGCGTCAGAAAATCGAAGATCGTCATCTGCCCGCGCGCCAGCAAGCTGGCGTAGTTCAGCGAGTAGTTGCTAATCTTGATCATTCGATTCTTGTACCACAACATGCCATCGACATGGGACGATTAGCGAACAAGGTAGCCATCATCACCGGCGCCGGCAGCGGCATCGGCAAGGCCACAGCCCTGCTGTTTCGTCGCGAAGGCGCTGCCGTGGTCGCCGGGACCCTCGAAGCGGCCGACCTCCCTGCCCTCGAGAAAGAGGGCATCGCCGCTGTGCAGATGGATGTCTCGCGCGACCAGGACGCCGCGCGGCTGGTCCGCACCGCAGTCGAGCGCTTCGGGGGCGTGGACATCCTGTTCAACAACGCCGGCATCGAAGCCCCCGGCACGGTTACCGAGACCACCGAAGAGTTGTGGGACCGGCTGCTCAACGTAAACCTGCGCGGCGTGTTTCTGTGCTCCAAACACGCCGTACCCGAGATGCAGAAGCGCGGCGGCGGATCGATTGTCAACACCGCCTCGATCAACGCCATCCGCGGCAATCATCGCCTGGTAGCCTACTCGGCGTCGAAGGGCGGCGTGGTCGGCCTCACCCTGGCCATGGCCCTCGACCACGCTCCCCACAACATCCTCGTCAACTGCGTCTGCCCGGCAACCATCGAGCATACCCGTATGACCGACATCAGCATGGCGCGGGACGGAAACCGGGAGCAGAAGCGTCAGTACCTGCTGGCCAAGCACCCCATGGGACGCCTCGGCCGCCCCGAGGAAGTCGCCTGTGCCGTGCTCTTCCTGGCCAGCGACGAGGCGTCTTTCATCACCGGCGTTACTCTCCCCATCGACGGCGGGCGGTCCATCCGATGACGATGCACGGCCCAGATTGCAAAATGGCCATTCCCCCGCAATCGTGTGCTCCTTCCCACATAGGAAAGAAGAAGTAAGTTCAGTTCGAAGTCGTATTGATCTTCCGGTCTAATCGGGATAAGCTGGAGAGAGTGCAAGGCCCGGCACGCGCTCGCGCGCTGTCGGCGGAGGCCATTATGCAGAGTCTTCCGACTGCTCTCCTCGTCACGTCCCGAGAGCGGCCTTTTCCCTTGATGAGTCAGCTTCTTGCCGTTGCGGCAGAGGTTGAGGTCGCTTCCAGTTGTGAACAGACCGCTCAACTGCTACGGGAAAATCCGAACATCAGCCTGGTACTGACGGATTTGTGTTTGCCGGACGGCAGTTGGTTTGACATCCTCAACCTGGTCTCGGAACTTCACCCCGGGGCCGCGGTGGTGGCTTGCGCGCGGACAGCCGACGAGCGGCTTTGGACCCACGTGATCGAAGCGGGTGGCTTTGACATCCTGGTCGAGCCCTATGAAGAGGACGAGGTCAACCGTATTCTCGGTGCTGCTGTGAAAGCTCGCCCACCCCGGCGTTTGGCCGCGGCGAGCTAAACGAAGGTCACCCCCACCTAAGTACTTGACCCTAGTACGTAGCCCAAAAGATATCTTGTACTCGCCGGAGCCGCGGTCTATTCTGACTGCATGAGCAGGAAGTTTCGGTACGGAATCTCCCTACGGAGCCTCACCCGCTGGGCAGCATTTGAGCGCATTTGCATGATCCAGGCAGAGCGCGGCCCTGAGGTGGGAGCGTCGCTGATGAGGTCTATCGTTGACGCGGAGCTCGAAGCCATCGAACGGGCGACCGCTGAGTACGAGTCGCGGGAATCGGCGGCGCTCACTCCCTCGCAGTCCGACCGCAAG
>JACQDI010000309.1 GCA_016201195.1 Acidobacteriota bacterium
CTCCGCTTCGGCGCGGGCGACGTAGCGGGGCTCGTAAAGCTTGGTCACGAAGGACACGGGGAGGCCGGAGACGAGCGCCAGCGAGATATTGGTCCAATCCTCGCCGGTGGTGTTGTCAACGATGGCCCAGCCTTCGAGGAGAGGCTCGGGTCCGGAGTCGAGGATGAGGCGGTAGGAAGATTTCCAGGCGGGGGCGGGGATAACGTAGTCGGCGACGAGATCGCGGGGGCCGGAGGCGGAGGATTCGATGAGGACCCCGCGCTTCTCACTGCTACGGGATTGGGTGAGGGCGGCCAGATAGTCCTGAAACTGGGACTGGAGCTTGGGGTCGAGGAGACGGGTGGAGGAAGTGGCGATGAGGTCGACGGTGCGGATTTCGCCCGAGGGAAGTAGGAGCACGAGTTCCTGCTTTTCGGGGGTGCGCTCGGAGGCAGGCGTAGAGCGGGCGCTGACGATGGCGCCCTCCAGGCGGTCGGCGGCGAAGCGGAGCTCGATGCGGGCGCCCTTGAGCTGGTCGAGGAGGGCAGCGAGGGAGAAGGCGTTGCCGATGGCGAATGGGAACTCGCGGAGCTTGCGGTCGAGGGGCTCGGAGGAATCGTAACGGACGACGGAAACCTTGCCGCCGCCGCGCTCCTCGATGGTCAGGGACTTGAGCAGGTCGTTCATCTCGTTGGCCTTGAAGTCGAGGCGGGCGGCTTCGCCGGCGGGGATGCGGCCGGCGCGCTCGAAGAAGCCGATGCCGTGCTTGTAGAGGACGACCTTGCGGACGGGGAGGTCGGCGGCGGGGGCGGCCAGGACGGCGGTGAGGGCCAGGGCGAGGGCTGGGCGAAGCATATGAGTTCTCCTCTCATTAGTATGAACGATGGAGCGGGGGAGGGCTTGCAGGGTTTTTCGGGGTGGGGAGGCTCCGCGGGGGCTTCCTGAAGCAGCTATTACTTTGACAGTCTGCTGGGGTAGAATCAGGCGATTATGCCCATTTCTGCCGGGACGCGTCTGGGCCCCTACGAGATCGTAGCCTCGCTCGGCGCGGGCGGTATGGGCGAGGTCTACCGCGCGCGCGATGCGCGGCTTGGGCGCGATGTTGCCTTGAAGGTCCTGCCCGAGGTTTTCGCCAAAGACGCCGAACGCATGGCGAGGTTCGAGCGCGAGGCGCAGGTGCTGGCGTCGCTGAACCATCCCAACATCGCGGCGCTGTACGGGCTGGAGGAGTCCGGGGGCGTGCGGGCGCTGGTGATGGAGCTGGTGGAAGGGCCGACCCTGGCCGAGCGCATCGAGGACGGCCCGATTCCCATTGACGAGGCGTTGCCCATCGCCCGCCAGATCGCCGAGGCGCTCGAAGCCGCGCACGAGAAGGGAATCATCCATCGCGACCTGAAGCCCTCCAACGTGAAGGTGAAGGCGGATGGCGCCGTAAAGGTGCTGGACTTCGGCCTTGCGAAAGCACTCGAAGATGACCCGGCCTCGAGCGACGTGCGCAACTCGCCGACGCTGAGCCTGGCGGCGACGCGGGCGGGCGTGATTCTGGGGACGGCCGCGTACATGCCGCCGGAGCAGGCCAAGGGCAAGCCGGTGGATCGGCGGGCCGACATCTGGGCGTTCGGGGTCGTGCTGTTTGAGATGCTCACCGGCCAGCAGCTCTTTGCAGGCGAAACGGCCGGCGACACCCTGGCCGCAGTCATCAAGGACGAGCCGAAATGGGACCGGCTGCCGGAGAGCACGCCGCCGGCGATCCGCAAGCTGCTGCGGCGGTGCCTGGACCGCGATCCACGACGGAGACTGCGGGACATCGGCGAGGCGCGGCTGGTGATCGAGGACGTGATGGCCGGCGCGCCGGCCGAGGAGCCATCTCCGCGTCCCCGCGTCTCCGCGTCTCCGCGTCTGGCTGTCTCCTGGGTGGTTGCCGGGGCGCTGCTGATCTCGACGCTGGTTCTTGCGTTCCTCTATTTTGGCGAGACCCCTCCTGCCGAGCGGGTGATGCGCTACTCGGTTCCGGCACCCGAGAAGGCCAGCATTCATAGCTTCGCTATCTCCCCCGACGGCCGCTACCTGGCCATCGCCGCCACCGCCCAAGGGAAGCGCTATCTCTGGGTTCGGGCGCTTGATGCGCTGCAGCCGCAACTGCTCCCCGGCACCGAGGAGGCCGCGAATCCGTTCTGGTCGCCCGACAGCCGCTGGATCGGCTTCTTTGCCCAGGGCAAGCTGAAGAAGATCGCCGTCAGTGGCGGGCCGGCGCAAACGCTGTGCGACGCGGCGGCCGGCCGCGGCGGAGCGTGGAACCGGGACGGGGTGATCCTCTTCGCTCCGTCCCCCACCGGCCCGCTGTTTCGGGTGTCGGCGGTGGGCGGGGTGCCCGTTCAGGTAGCCAAAGCCGAAGGCGGCGGCACCCATCGCAATCCCGTCTTCTTGCCCGACGGCCGCCGCTTCCTGTACCAGGTCACAGGCGGGACAGCGGACAAGGCTGGCGTGCACGTGGCCTCGCTGGACGGCGTGGCGCCCCGGCGCGTCCTGGCCGACATCTCGAACGTGGCCTACGCCCCGCCCGCCGCGCGGGGAGCAAATTTGCTCACCTGCTCTTGGTCCGCGAAAACACCCTGATGGCGCAGCCCGTGGACCCGAAGACGCTCCAGCCCGCCGGAGAGCTGTTCCCGGTGGCCGAGCAGGTCAGTTTCACCCTCGGCGGCGGCTTCGCTC
>JACQDI010000310.1 GCA_016201195.1 Acidobacteriota bacterium
GGGCGGTTGGTCTCAATGTTCGAGCGAATCCACTCCCAGTACTTCTGGCTCCACTTGGGGGTGAGGCCGTTGGCAAAGATGGCCACGCGGAAGATGTCGGCGAAGCGGAAGGTCCAGTAGTCCACGAACTCGGGCGACGCGATGAGAACATCGACTACCTTGTCGCGCTTGCGGGGGTCCCGGTTGGCGAGGAACTCCCGGACGCGCTCGGGCGGCGGCAGGGTTCCGGTGAGGTCCAGGCAGACGCGGCGGAGAAACTCGTTATCGTCTGCAACCTCGGATGGGATCATGTGGAACCTCTTCAGCTTGCGGAACACAGGCTCGTCAATGAGGTTCCAGCGCGGGACGTCAGGGTAATCGGGAATAGGCGGCCCGATCACGCCCACGCCGGCGCTGGCCACCTGGCCCGCCGCGCGGATCAGGATTGCCGTTTCGCCAAGCCGTTTGGCGCTGATGACCCCGTCCTCGCTGACGGCAGCGACGTCGCCGTGGTTGCTGGAGTAGACGACCTGCTCGCTGAAATCCCCGCTGTGACCGTCACTGAAACGGGCCGTGACCAGCAGGCGGTGCTTGCCTTCCACCGGCATGGCGGCGAGCGGCGGGTAGACTTCCAATTCCACCGGCATGGCGGCGAGCGGCGGGTAGACTTCCAATCGAGTCAGTGCGGGACCGCCGGCTTCGGCGCCATACGGGGCTCCGTTCTTGATCCACTCGAGCAGGGTCTTATAGTCTTCGGAATCCTTATCGAACCGCGGGCCGCCGCCGTGCGGCACGATCATTGTGGGCTTGGCGAGCAGAAGACTTTTTTCGGGGTTCCGGAGGTCCACACGCGGCACGCGCTCGCCCTTCACCTCGGTGGTAAGGACTTGGTATGTCCCTCCCCTGGTGATCCACTCGTAATCGTCTCTGGGATAAAGAGCGTTGGCGGAGAGCTTGAAACCACCGCGGCCTTTGACGCCCCCGTGGCAGACGGCTCCGTTGCAGCCGCGCTTGGTGAGGATGGCGCCGATGTCGCGCGCAAAGCTGAAGGGACGCGCGGTTTGGGAGCCTTCGATGCGAACGGCCGACTGGGCGCGGGCGCCGGAAACGGTCGCGGTGAGCAGCAGCGATCCGTCGGCGCCGGCCGCGACGTGGGCGGGGCCGGTGAATCTCGCCAGGGCCGGGTTCGAAATGCGCCACTCGGCCTCGGCGGTCACGTCGCGCTCGGTCCCGTCGGCATAGGTCGCGATAGCCAGGAACTGCTGCGTGGCCCGGGCGCCCCGGAGAGTCACGTCCGCGGGGACGGTCTTCAGCGATACAGGCTTGGGGCCGGCCCACGCCGCGCCAGCGATGAGCAGCAGTGCGAGGTGTGCAGAGCAGCCCCACGTCCGGACTGGGTCGAAGGTCGTCACGGCTTGGATATCACCATAACAGGAAACTGCTTGGTTGCCACAACGGCGCCGGGCTTGCCGTCCGCCACCGGACGAACCACCAGCCGTGCTACCTGCGGTTGCTGCATAGGAACTGCGCCGGCGGATGCAGCAAAGACCACCACGCTGTGCTCGGTGCGCGGCGTGTAGCGCTCGCGCTTCCCGCGATAAAGCGGGGGATCCTTGTCCGGCTCGAAGTCCGCGCCGGCCAGGGCCTGGATTCCCGGCGGCAGCGATTCGGCAGCCACGGCGATGGCGCCGCGGTAGTCTTCTTCGCGGTCGAAGATCACGCGAATCGTTTTCGCCTCGCCCGGCCGGAGGTTGATGTGGTCGGCATCAATATTCACCTGGCCGACATGAGGGATCTGCGGGCGGACCTGGACGCGGTAGCGGAAGTCCGGCCCGGCGAGGTCCGAGGTCGTGTCACGGATCTCCACGGTGTAGTCGCCGGCCTCGCGCATGGGGACAATCGCCTTGGCCTGGAGGGACTTGTTCAGCGCCCCGGTGCAAGCCCCGCGGCCGGCGAAGACGTTGGTGGCGACTTCCTCCCCGGCAGCATTCAGCAGCCGGATGATGGGGTTGAACAACGGGGGCGCGGCGGCGGGCGTCTCGACTTCGATGGCGATGTCCTGGGGGCCATCGAGATGAAAGCGCGCGCGATGTGCTTCCCCGGGCTCGGCGAGTCCGCCTTCCAGTGTGCCCGGCAGCTTGAAAAACGGAGCGTCTTGCCCGGCACGATAGGTCTCAATCGATTTCTGGTTCTGCGGCGTGCCGCCCCGCGCCGCCAGCTCATTGAGCCGTCCTGCCGACAGCCGGCGCGAAAAAGCGCGCTCGTTCCAGGTTTCTCGCGCGGGCGGGAGGTCCTGCGGCGCTTCGCCGGGAATGATCTTCAACTGATAGCTGTAGTCGGGCCCACCCTGGCCGGAGAAAGCTTCCACGCGGAGGAGATAGCGGCCGGCCCTTTCGAACTTGTGCACAAGATAGGCGTCGGTGGGCCGGCCAATCACCCACAAGGGCTCGTCGTTGAAAGCGACGCGGTTGATCCGCTTGGGATCGAACCAGCTTCCGGACGGTTCGAAGATGGTGAGCGAGGGATCGAAACCCACCGCGTTGCCGCCAGGCGCGCCAATCGACGAAAGCCCGGAGATGACCTCAAAGGTCAGCGTCTCCCCGGCCTTCACGTCGAAGGCGTAATAGTCCGATTCGCCGCGGCGGAGGATGCGGCCGTTGAACGTTTCGTGCAAGCCTGCGGGCTCGGCGGCGACGGGATACGCGGTGATGTGGATCGGCAAGGCATTCGAGACACCGTGCGGCGTGACGAGCCGGAAAGGATAGCGGCCGGGCTTGGCGTCCGCAGCGACCTGAATCCGCAGGTGGACGAGATCAAAAGGGGTTTTGCTCTTCGCGGTTGTTTCGTTCGGCGGCTCAGCTTCGGTTCCCTCGATGGCGACCGTGAGGGGGGCGTGCTCGAGGAACACGGACGTCGCTTCGCGCAAGCCGTTACCCCGGACGGTGGCAACGAACGTGGCGCCGCGCTGCCCGGTAAACGGATGGACGGACAAGAGTCTGGGTTCGCCGGTCGCAGCCGGTGCCTTTTGCGCCGAAAGCCGAGCCGCACTTCCGGCGACAATCCCAGCAAAACAGAGCACGACCCAGGACGCGCGCATAGACTCCCTAGAGTCTATCACTTTGGGGCACTGTTTCAGCAGAGCAATCCTTCCGGAAACTTGGATTACAATGATTCAATCCTCTGCCGGGTCACGTAGAGACGGGCTGGTTTCAACGTCGTTGAAGGGTCGTGCCAATGACGGGCTACGAGAACTTCTATACCCACGCATACATGGTCTTGGACGATGTCCGGACGCGGGCCTTGGCGGAGGCGATTCGCCGGATCGTTCGCCCGGGGGATGCTGTTCTCGACATCGGAAGCGGAACCGGCCTCCTGGCGGTTTTCGCAGCTTTGGCCGGCGCGAGCTGTGTCTATGCGGTCGAACAAGCTTCCATCGTCAAACTGATACCTCAGCTCGCCGCCGAGAACGGCGTGAGCGATCGCATCGTGGTATTGGAGGGGAACTTTGCCGATTTCTCATCCGGTTGTTTTCCCCGGAAGCCTCGGGTCGTCATCGGAGAACTCCTCGGATGCTTTGCCCCTTGTGAGGGATTCACGCTGCGTTCCGCCATGCTTCCACCATCGCTCTACCGGGCGCGGTCGCCATACCGTCCGCGTACCGCTTGCGAGCGGCCCCCGCCGCGCCGCGCTTTCTGGATAGCTTCTCCCGGCTGGAGGATGTGCAGGCTGCAGGTCTGAGCTGCCTTACCGATGCGCTGCGTGGCCTTACCTGTTTCGCGCGTCCAACACCTGACGAATTACTTGGGCCGGAGATCCCCGGTCCGAGCATTTCGGTTTGGGAGGCAGAGCCGCATTTTCAGGAGTTCCGCCTGTCGATCCATCGCCCAGGCCCTGTGACGGCAGTAGCAGTCTCCTTCGAAGCGGAACTGGCTCCTGGGATTACGCTCTCCAACGGTGTGAACGAGCCTCGAACGCACTGGCAGCAAACGATCCTCCCGCTGGGTGAGCCAATCGCCTGCGATGCGACTCACGAGCTCAGAGTATCGATCACGATAGGAGATATTCGTGACCCGGGAAGCTGGAAGATGGCCGCGCCCCGCTTAAGATTATCCAGCGTGAACTTCAGAGGCGACTGACAGAATTGGTCGGGGCGAGTGGATTTGAACCACCGGCCTCCTGGTGTGATGGTTGCGGACCCGGCCGTAGAAGACCTGGTTGGCTGCGAAGACGGCGGCCTGACCAGCCCGCCGCACGATGGCGGGCAGGGCAGGGGAGGGTCTCGACGGTGGAAATCAGAAGCGGTCGAGGGGCCGGATGGAGTGGTGTTTGCCAGGTCGGTGGACGTGGTCAAAACCCCTCCGCTATTCGCCGCCTTTGCGCTTCAGGAATTCGAGCATGGCGGCGGGAGTAATAATCCGGGTGGATTCGTGGTGTTTCAGGGCAAGCAGAGCCTTGTCGCCGGTGACAAGGAAACCAGCCTGGCTGGCCCCGGCCAGCGCGAGCAGGAAACTGTCCTTGGGGTCCGGCGCAACGGGGCCGGAGGGCAGGTCCAAGCAGTAAAAGGAGAGATCCTGAAGGCCCGCGGCGAGCAACTCAGCGGCACTGGCGCGGAGCCTTGCCTTAAAGAAAGGCCGCGCTGCGACTTCGCGGAGTTCCGCGATGATCTCGTCGCAACTGACGAGCGTGAAAAGCTTCCGCTCCCAGGCATCGAGGAGCTTCGCCGGCGCGCCGTGGGGCGAGAGGAGGGCGGAGAGCAGAATGTTGGTGTCGAGGATGACGCGCATCAGGAACGACGGGCGCGCTCCCGGTAGCGTTTCGCGCGGACGGCGTCAACAGCGTTGTCAATGGCTTTCTGGAGCTCGTCTTCGGGAACGTCGGCGAATACCTTGCGCGCGGCGCCGACGCTCTGGTGGAAGACGCGCCAACGGACGGCCTCCTCGATGAATTTCGACAGGGCGCCCTTTTTCATGCCCTGAGCGCCCAGAACAGAGCGCAGAGCGAGATCGGTTTCCTTGGACCAAGTGATGGTCAGACGGGTGGTCTCGGGGTCGGGCATGGCGGGTCACCGTGTATAGTCATACATACACTTATGATCTTATACGATTGGGAGCTTCCCGTCCAGTGCACAAACGTCCTCTATCGTTCATGCCAGAGCCAGGGAGGTGATACTTGATGCGGCGGCTCGGGAAGGCGAGGAGGGGTTCCGCAGTTTGGGGACGCCCGGAGCGGTCAAGGGCACGCTGGTCTTTCTGCGACGTAGCGAACCCGGCTAAGGCAGCCGCGTCCCGCTTAAGATGATCCAGCGTGAACTCCCGAGGCGATTGACAGAATTGGTCGGGGCGAGTGGATTTGAACCACCGGCCTCCTGGACCCGAACCAGGCGCTCTAGCCAGGCTGAGCCACGCCCCGACGTCGTTGATCTGTATCTTCAGTCTAGCCCCTCCAACCCCTGCTGTCAACCAAACCTTTCTTCCCTTATTCTTCTCTAAATTTTTCCTTTTTCTTCGCTACAAAATGGGCTAGAATTGTTTTTGACAGTAGAAGGTGTGGATTGGTCGCGCGCCGGCTCCGAGCAACATCTGTAACGTGTTCAAAACGAAAGCCTTGTTTTCCACTCATGGGTATCCGGGCCGAAGCCGGTTATCCACATCCAGTTCCACAGCGCAAGTGCAAGAAACAAAAGGACCAAACGGCGCGACCTAGCAGATTGTGGATGAAATCGTGGGATTCACAGCCCAAGCCTTACCAAACAGAGCCGCAACATTTTTCCCTTGTGCGGAGGACGAAATCGCTTACTCTCTAACCTCAACATCGCGATCCGCCATGCCTGCTACCGCCACTGGCTTGATGATGGACAAGGGGTTGCCCGCGAACGTCGAGGCCGAGCAGTTCGTCCTCGGCTCGATCCTACTCTCAGACACCTTGTTCGCGCAAGTGGCCGGGATTTTGGAGCCGGAGGACTTCGTTCTCGAGAAGCACCGGCGCATCTTCGCGCGCATGTTCGACCTGCACGCGCGCTCGGAAAAGATCGAGTACCTGACGCTGGCCAACGAGCTGATGAAGAATGCCCAGCTCGAATCCTGCGACGGCGTAGCCTATCTCTCCGCGCTCACCGAGGGACTGCCGCGTTTCGAAAACATCGACAGCTACACCCGCATCGTCAAGGACAAGTCGCTGCTGCGGCGGCTGATCTACACCTCGCAGTCCATCATGGGCCAATGCCTGGAGGCGGGCGAGGAGGTAGACGAGATCCTCGCCAAGGCCGAGGACCTGATCCTGAAAGTCGGCGACGCGCGGATCCGGGGCGGGCTCATCAACCCGCGCCAGATCGTGGAGAGTTTTCCGGGGGGCATCAGCACCTTCCTCGATCCCAGCAAGCGGCTGCGCGGGCTGACCACCGGCTTCACCAAGCTCGACGAGATGACCACCGGATTGCAGCCCTCCGAACTGTGCGTGCTGGCGTCGCGGCCCTCCATGGGCAAGACGGCGCTGGCCTTGAACATCGCCCAGCACGTGGCGGTGAAGCTGGGCAAGCCGGTAGCCGTCTTTTCGCTCGAAATGTCGGCCGAGTCGCTGCTCTCGCGCATGCTGTGCGCTCTGGCGCGGGTCGACAGCCACAGCTTCCGCGGCGGGTTCCTCAACATGGAGGAGCGGCGGCGGCTTTCGGGCGCTTTGAATCAGCTCGTGCAGAGCCCGCTCTACATCGACGATTCGGCGGGCACCAACCTGATGGAGATGCACGCCAAGTGCCGCCGCCTGCGCAGTGAGCGGGGCCTCGCCCTGGTGATCCTCGACTACCTGCAATTGATGAGCGGCAAGGGCAAGTTCGAGAACCGCAACCAGGAGATCTCCGGCATCTCGCGCGGCCTGAAGCAGCTTGCCAAGGAGCTGAAGGTACCGGTGCTGGCGCTCTCGCAGTTGAGCCGCGCTCCCGAGGTTCGCACCGGCGACCATCGCCCCCAACTGAGCGACCTGCGCGAGTCGGGATCGATCGAGCAGGACGCCGACCTGGTCGCCTTCATCTTCCGTGAAGAAGTTTATAAGCCCGACCGCCAGGACCTGCACGGCCTGGCCGAGCTGCTGGTGGCCAAGCAGCGCAACGGGCCCACCGGCAAGGTGGAGCTGGCCTTCCTGCACAAATACACGAAGTTCGAGAACAAGGCCGAGGACCTGGGCGATATGGAACCGCCGCCGGAGTCGATAGAATAGACTCTGTGGACCGCACGTTTGTCGAGATTTCCCGCCAAAAGCTGAAGGAAAACTTCGACGCCATCCGCCGCACGGTGGGCCCCGGCGTGGAGATTCTCGCCGTGGTCAAAGCAGACGCTTACGGCCACGGGGCGGGGGAGGTGGCGCGGACGCTCGAGGCGGCCGGGACCGGCTGGTTCGGCGTGACCTCCGCAGTCGAGGGAATCGCCTTGCGGCGCGACGGGATTCGGGGCCGGATCCTCGTGCTGGCCGAGGTCGATCGCCACGAGCTGAACGCGCTGGCCGAGTTCAACCTCACCGGCATGATGCACAGCGTGGAGCAGTTGCGGGACCTGGAGGCGTGGGCCCGGCTCCGGCAACTCTGCCCCAGGTTTCATCTGGAGTTCGATTCGGGTATGGGGCGGCTGGGCTTGGACGAGGCGCGG
>JACQDI010000311.1 GCA_016201195.1 Acidobacteriota bacterium
CGCAGTGGGGGCGCTGTTCCTGGTGGACATGGCGCACTTCGCAGGACTGGTGGCGGCAGGGATTCATCCCAACCCCTGTCAGTGGGCCGACATCGTCACCACCACCACGCACAAGACGCTGCGCGGGCCGCGAGCGGGGTTGATCCTGGCGCGGGAGAAGTTCGGTAAGGCGATTGACCAGAGCGTGTTCCCGGGCGTGCAGGGCGGGCCTCTGGTGCACATCATCGCCGCCAAGGCGGTTTGCCTGCGCGAGGCCATGCGACCCGAGTTCGTCGACTACCAGAAACAGGTGGCGGCCAACGCCGGGGCCCTGGCGGCCACCCTGGTGGAGGAAGGCTTCCACGTGATCTCCGGCGGCACCGACACCCACCTGATGCTGGTGGATGTGTTCAGCAAGGGGGTGCGCGGCAAGGACGCCGAGCTGGCCCTGCACCACGCGCACATCACCGCCAACAAGAACGCTATCCCGTTCGACACGAATCCCCCCTTCAACCCGAGCGGCATCCGGCTGGGAACACCCGCCGTCACCACGCGCGGGCTGCGCGAGCCCGAGCTGCGCGCGGTCGGCTCCCTGATCGCGGAGGTGCTCCGCAACCCCGCAGATGAATCCGTCATTGAGAGCGTCAAGCGCCGAGTTTTGGAAATTGTAGAGCGCTTCCCGCTCTATTCCTGGAAGTTGTCCGGCGTGCTGACACCTGACACCTGACACCTGACACCTGGAACCTGTCTTGCTGATCGGCTTTGATATCCGGCGCTCCGACGCCTTCGGCGTAGGCACCTATATCAAGAATCTGCTGCGGGCTTTCGCAAGGCGGGGCGCGGGCCATGAATACCTGCTGGTGGGCGGCGAACGGCACCGGGCTGTGCTGGAGGATCTGCCCGAGAGTTTCCGCTTTGTCCCGTTCGAAGAACGCTACAACAGCCTGGGCAGCCATCTGCGCTTTCAGTTCGTGCTGCGGCCCCTGAACCCCGAGGTTTATCACGTGCCCCACCGGGCGGTTCCGTATATCATGCCGTGCCCCTACGTATGCACCGTGCATGACCTGGACAAGATCCTGTTCCGGGAGCCGTCCGCCTCGCGGCTGCGGACCGAAACGGTCTTTCACGTGCTGCGGCACGGCCTGCAGCGCGCCGACCGCCTCATCGCCGTCTCGCAGGCCACCAGGCGCGACTTGATCAACCTGCTGGGCATCCCCGGCGACCGGATCGAGGTGATCCCCAACGCGCTCGACGAGCAGTTGACCCGCACCGATTCCGAGCAGGACCGGACTCGAACGCTGGAGCGCTTCCAGGTGGACTACCCGTTTCTGCTCTACGTCGGCAACATCCAGCCGCAGAAGAACCTGCCGCGGCTGGTGGAGGCGTTTGCCGTGGTGCAGGCGGATCTGGAACAGCACCCGCGCTACGGCGAGCTGCGGCTGATCATCATCGGCGACGACCTGGCCGCCCATCCCGACCTGCGGCGCTCGGTGATCCGCAGCCGGATGCAGCAGCGCGTGCGGTTCCTGGGATTCGTCTCCACTGAAACGCTGCGCATTTTCTATTCGAGCGCGGCGGCGTTCGTGTTTCCGTCGCTCTATGAAGGCTTCGGGCTGCCGCCGCTGGAGGCCATGGCGCAGGGCACGCCGGTGGTGACGTCGAATGTCTCATCACTACCTGAAGTGGTGGGCGACGCGGCCGTGCTCATCAACCCGGAGAACGTATTCGACATCGCGCGAGGCATCCGCCAGGTATTGCTCGACGACGATCTGCGGCGCACGTTGAGCCTGCGCGGACGCGAGCAGGCGGCGCGCTTTAGTTGGGACCGCACCGCTGATCGCGTACTCGAGATTTACCGCAAGGTGGTTGAAAACCGGAGCGCCGGGCGCACAAACAAATCCTGAAGGCCATGTTTTATCCACAGCTATTCAACGGGCTCTTCTTTGTAAGTAGTTGAAACTAAAAGCAATATAGTTGTGTATAAGCGGGTGATTCCACCCAAAAAAGGTTTGACACCGAATCGCCACAGGCGTATGCTGATCCTGGTTCCAAGAGGTCAGACAAGCAGTTAGCCTCGGGAACGGTAGCGGACCTGGAACGTCGATCCGCCGGCAAAATCGAAAGATGACCCGGCGGGGAGCGAAGGGAGATCGGGCCGAGCCGGAGGCAGACCTGGACCGAGTCGAGCGTCTGGAAGCGTTGAGCCGCAAAGGGCCTAAGAACCCGGGGCGGGGAGCGGAAGGGCGTACGAAACGGGAAGCTGCTAGGCGGAGGACGTCGCAACGGGGCTGGACGCGATGATCCCGAGCCGGCGCTGAGCATAAAGAGCGATCAGCGCCGGGCCGGGGGAGCCAAGGCAGAGCGAGCGACGGAGGAAGCCAAGCAGTTCGCCGAAGAGCTAGGCCGGGAACGGTGATCCCGTCAGGGTGGGCGTAAAAAACCCATCGAGGTGGGGGAGCGAAAGGCCGGTTTCAGGCGAGGGTCTCGGTTGCTTCGCAGTCAGCGACCGGGCCTTGGGGCAGTGAGCTTCGCGTCGTCGAAAGGCGGCGCGGGGGGAGCCTCAAGGACAGCCGGACGACGGGAGCAACTGCCAAGCTCTTACCGAGCTAGCCGGGGAGAGAGCGGGCTGTGAGTTTGGTCACTTGGAACCATTTTTATTTGGTGATTTGTTGACTTGGTGATTGAGCCTGCCCACCCGCATTTGACCAGCTTTCGGGTATCCTCCTATAATTAGAATCTGCACTGTGGTCCGTTTTTCCCACGATCCACAGCCTACAGCCCACTACCCTTATGTTACAGTCGACGCAATTGCGGCCAGGGATGGTCATCAAGTTCAACAATGATTTGTTCTCCGTGTTCAGCGTGAACCACCGGACGCCGGGAAACCTGCGCGGGTTCGTGCAGGTGAAGATGCGCAACCTGCGCAGCGGGTCGATGATCGAGCACCGGTTCAGCTCGGAGGACCGCGTGGAGAAGGCGCTGCTCGACGAGCAGGAGATGGAATACCTCTACGACGACGGCGAGTACTTCTATTTCATGAACACCACCACCTTCGAGCAGGTCCATCTGACCAAGGACTTGCTGGGCGAGGGCGTGCAGTACCTGGCGCCGAATTTGAAGGTCAACGTGGAATTCTACGAGGGCAGGCCGCTGAGCGTGGAACTGCCGGCTACAGTGGATCTGAAGGTCCTCGAGACCGAGCCGGCGCTGAAGGGGGCCACGGTCTCAAACGTCACCAAGCCGGCCAAGCTGGAGACGGGGCTGGTGGTGCAGGTGCCGCCATTCATCACCGAGGGCGAGGTGATCCGGGTCAACACGGCCGAAGGGACCTACCAGGAGCGGGCGGGGTAGTTACGGAAAAGGCGCAAAGAGCAGGGGTGACGGCTACTTTCGAAGGGCGGTGGAGCCGTGTCCTGCTCGGGCGTCGTCTATCGCTTTTGTGGCTCTCAGACGGTAGCCGTCCAAAGGGGTCAAGCCGAACTCCTGCATGATGTCTTCTACAGTCAGGTCCGGATCGAGAGAGGCTAGGGTAAACCAATCGTCGTCATGGAACCAAACGACTTCCACCTTGCGCCCATACTTTTGCTGGATGCGGCGGACCTTGTCGACGTGGTAATCGATCTCGAAAAGCCGTTTCCCGATCGGAAGAGCAAAACCGGCCCAGGGCTGATAGTTGCCGGAGGAGGCCAGCACCTCGCCGCTGACGTCGTAGACGCGCGATTGCCCTCTCATCGGGGAGGAAACGACGTAATACTGGCTCATCAACGCCAACGCTGAAAGCTGCCGGGCGGCCGGAAAGGCCGATGGAAAAAAGAGCATTTTCACGCCCTTCTCCTTGAGGCGCTTCCAGGTATCCCACCAATTCACATCAAAGCAGATCTGGATGCCGATGAGGCCGAAATCGGTCTGGAACACCGGCGGATCGGCGCTGCCGGGGGTGATGCCTTCCTGCAACTCCTTTTCGGTCGGATGGATCTTGTCGAACCGCCCCGCAATGCGGCCCTGCCGGTCGAGGAGAACGGCGGAATTGTAGACACACCCGTCCGCCTGGGTCTTGAGTCCGGCGATGACATAGGCGGAATGTTTCCGGGCCCACGCGGCCAGCCGGTCGGTGGTGGGTCCGGGAACGGATTCGGGGAGCTTGGCAGAAAAGAGTTCCGGCAGGCAGGCGACGTCGGGGCGGAAGGAGGCGGCCTGGTTCAGGCGTTCCATCGTTGCCTCGAAGAGCGCCTGGTTGGGATCGCGCGGCAGCCGGTCCTGGCTGATGGCGACGACCCGAACGAGGCGGTTCCTGGGAGGCTGGCCGTCTGCCGCCACAGTCAGCGCGCCACATCCCGCCGCCAGGACCAGCAGGGAAAGGGGTGTGTATCTCATAAACGGTCCTCGATCCGTTGTTCAGCGTTTCAGCGTCGCCCGCCATTTGAGCACGACCGTGAGCGGGGTGGAGGAGGCTTCCTCGAGCGGGGTGATGACGAGGAAGCGCTGGGCATCGCCGGTGGCCACGTAGCGATTCCGCAGGGACGTGGGGACCATGCGGGCTTCAAACAGGACCTTCGGGATGCCGGCTTCGAAGGCGGGCGCGTCGCTCTTCACGTCCACAGCCATCATCTGCATGCCGGCCATGTACAACAACTCTTTGCCGTCGCGCCGCCATTGGGGCTCGGTGCCGCCGGCGGTGGAGATCTGCCACTTGCCCCCGCGGGTGTAGCGCGCGCGATAGACCTCGCCCATGCCGCCCGCTCCGAGGGGTCGAGGATTTCGTAGGGGCCGAGGTGCGTGCCGGAGGAAAGTGTCATGGCGTTGCGGAGATATTATAGAACAGCGACACTCTTCGAGGCGGTAAGATAAAGGCATGGAAAAGGTCGTCCGGATCTTTCGCAGCCACCGGGAGTCGGACGAGGCAGATCGGGAGTATTTCCGGAGCCTGACTCCTCAGCAGCGGCTGGACATTTTCCTGGAGTTGCTGTGGCGGGGGCGGAATGGCGATGAGGCTGCCGAAAGACTTGAGAGAGTTTATCGGATTGTTGAACTCTCACGGAGTTGAGTATGTTTTGGTGGGCGCCTACGCCATGGCCTACCACACCCGGCCTCGGTATACGGACGACATTGACATCCTGGTCCGGCCATCGCCGGAAAACGCCGTGCGACTAGAGGGCGTAATCCAGGCTTTCGGTTTCACCTCCCTCGGGCTGTCTGCCACTGATTTCCAACGGGAGAATCGAGTGGTGCAGCTCGGCCACCCCCCGAATCGCATCGATATTCTCACCTCCATCAGCGGCGTGTCGTTCGAGGAAGCATGGCAGGAGCGGCAATTTGGCGACCTGGACGGCCTGCACGTACCGTTCCTCAACAAGGGTTGCCTGGTCAGGAACAAGAGGGCATCCGGCAGGGACCAGGATCTGGAAGACTTGAAGCGGCTGACCTGACGCGAATCGGGATTCGGGCCTTGCTGATTCGGTATATGCCCCTTACGTGATCGTTCAAGCTCGGCGTCAGGTCCACACCTGTTTCAGCATTTCCGCCAGGCTGGACTCCTGGTCGGGCAGTACGGTACGGAGGTCCACCAGGACGCGCTCGTCTTCCACGCGCGCCACTACCGGTGTGAAGCCTGTGCGCAGGCGGCGCTCACAGGTGGCGGCCGAGACGCCTGGCGGAGGATGGAGAGCGAGGAGAGTCGTTGGGAGTTCCATGGCGGGGGTCGAGCCGCCGCCGATTACCGACCGGCCGCTCGCCAGCTCGCCACGGATCCCATGGAGCGAGGCAAGCAGCTTCGCCGCGCGATCGCGGATCTGCGCTTCGGTCTGGCTGAGCATGGCCAGGATCGGGATGTGGTCGTAGCTTTCGAGCAGGTAGTCGCGCAGAGTGGCGCCGAGGACGGCATAGGTGAGCTTGTCGACGCGCAGGGCGCGAAACATCGGATTGCGGCGGATTCGCGCGATCCATTCTCTCTTGCCGGCGAGGATGCCGGCCTGCGGGCCGCCCAACAGCTTGTCACCGCTGAAGGTGACCACGTCCACGCCGGCGGCAATGCTTTCGCCGACCTGGGGTTCGGAGTCCAGGCCGTAACGCGTGAGGTCGACCAGGCATCCGCTGCCCAGATCCTCGACCACCGGCAGGCCTGTCTGATGGCCCAGCTCGACCAGCTCGGCGAGTGTGGGACGCTCGGTGAAGCCGACGATCTTGAAGTTGCTGCGGTGGACGCGGAGCAGCACGCGGGTCTGGTCGTTGATGGCGGCGCGGTAGTCTTCGATGCGGGTGCGGTTGGTGGTGCCGACCTCGCGCAAGCGGGCGCCGCTGCGGGCGAGGACATCGGGGATGCGGAAACCCTCGCCGATCTCGATCAGCTCGCCGCGAGAGACGACCACCTCGCCGCGCGCGGCCAGTTCGTGCAGGGCGAGGAAAATGGCGGCGGCGTTGTTGTTGACGACCACCGCCGGGGCGCCCAGAAGCCGCTCGAGCAGGGCGGCGGCGTGGACATCGCGCTTGCCGCGGGCGCCCGCGTCTAGGTCGTATTCCAGGTTGCTGTAGGCGCCGGCGGTCTGGCAAATCGCCTCGATGGCAGAGGCGGAGAGAGGCGCGCGGCCCAGATTGGTGTGCAGCACAACCCCGGTGGCGTTGATTACCGGTCGCAACGAGAGAGTCGTAATCCGTCGGACGCGCTCGCCCACCTCTGCGCCCAGCCGGGCCAGCCGGTCCTGCACGCTGCGCTTCTCGCCGACTACCTGGCGCAAATCGGCGAGAACTTCGCGCACCGCCGCCACCACCAGCGCGCGGGGAAACTCCAGTGTCGCGACGGCCGGATCCTTCAATACTTCATCGACCGACGGCAGGACGCGAAAGTCAGCATGCGGAGAAACCTGCGGCACGGTCCGATTCTAACAAACGAGCAAGCCAGAGGCAGCTTACCCCACTGGGCAACCTGTGCTACAAAGGGAGTGGCCAGCGGAAAATGAGCGTCAAGATCTGCGTTCTCGGAAGCGGCAGCGGCGGCAACTGCACCTTAGTGGCCACGGAGCGGACGCGGCTGCTGGTTGACGCCGGGTTCAGCTTCCGTGAGATCCAGCAACGGCTGCGGAAGATCGGCGAGGACCCGGGTCGCGTGGACGCGGTTCTCATCACCCACGAGCACAGCGACCACGTGGCCGGCCTGCCAACGCTCGCCAGGAAGTTGAAGAAACCGATCTTCGTCACCCCGCTGACCGAGAGCCGCCTGGACTGGGGCGAGGCCGAGCCGGTAATCGAGAAGTTCCACGCCGGGCAGCGGTGGTCGATCGGGGACATCCAGATCGACTCATTCACCATCCCGCACGACGCGGTCGACCCGGTGGCCTTCTGCTTTCGCGCCGAAGGGATGAAGCTGGGCGTGGTCACCGACCTCGGCTACGTGCCCGAGTCGGTGAAGCAGCAGGTCCGGGGCTGCCAGCTTCTGGTGCTGGAGTCGAACCATGACCTGGACATGTTGAAGGTGGGACCCTATCCGTGGTTTGTGAAGCAGCGGGTGATGAGCCGGGTGGGACACCTTTCCAACCACGCCGTGTCAGAATTTCTGGGCGCCGACTATGACCGCAGCTCGCAGGTGCTGGTGCTGGCGCACCTGAGCGAGCAGAACAATCACCCCGAGATCGCGCGCCTCACCGCCTCCCAGGCTCTCCGCGCCGCCGGCGCCCACGGCACGCGCTTGGTCCTGGCCGAGCAACGGCACCCCACCGAGATTTTCCAGTTTTAGAATGCCACAGAGACACAGAGACACAGAGAATCACATTTCTTCTCTGTGCCTCTGTGTCTCTGTGGCATTCTGGTGATCCATGATCCCACGATACACAAGGCCCGAGATGGGCCGCATCTGGACCGACCAGAACAAGTTCGCCACCTGGCTGAAGGTCGAACTGGCGGCCGCGGAGGCGCTGGCAGAGATGGGCGAGGTGCCGCGCGAGGCGGCGGAAACCCTGGCCCGCCACGCCGCCTTCGACACGGCGCGGATCCTCGAGATCGAGCGCGAGGTCAAGCACGACGTCATTGCGTTTACCACCTCGGTGGCGGAAAAGATGGCGGCGGCGGGGGCGGCCGAGGCTTCGCGCTGGCTCCATTACGGGCTGACGTCGAACGACGTGGTCGATACGGCGCAGGCGCTCCAGGTACAGGAAGCGTCCCGGCTGATCGCCGCCGGCCTGGATGGCCTGCACCAGGTGCTGGGCGAGCGGGCGCGGGAGTTTCAGCATGCCGTCTGCATCGGACGCACCCACGGCGTGCACGCTGAGCCGACCACCTTCGGTCTGAAGCTGGCCAACTGGTACGCCGAGGTAGGGCGGCAGATCCGGCGCTTTGCGGAAGCCAGCGAGCAGATGCGGGTGGGGAAAATCTCGGGCGCGGTCGGCGCCTTCGCTCACATCGGCCCGGAGGCCGAGGAGCGCATCTGCGCCAAGCTGGGGCTCGCGGCGGCTCCGATCTCGTCGCAGGTGATCCAGCGGGACCGCCACGCCCACTACCTTGCCGTGCTGGCCCTGATCGCCGCCACGCTGGAGAAGATCGCCCTCGAGATCCGCCACCTCCAGCGCACCGAGGTCCGCGAGGCCGAGGAGTATTTCTCGAAGGACCAGAAGGGTAGTTCGGCCATGCCCCATAAGCGCAACCCGGTCACCTGCGAGCAGATCTGCGGCCTGGCACGCGTGGTGAGGGCCAACGCACTCGCCGGTTACGAGAACATCGCCTTGTGGCACGAGCGTGATATTTCTCACTCTTCGGTGGAGCGGGTGATCCTGCCCGATTCCACCATTCTGGTCGATTACCTACTGAACCGCACCACCCACATCGTCAAGACCCTGCTGGTTTACCCGGACCGGATGCGGCGGAACCTGGAATTGACCCAGGGTTTGGTTTTTTCGGGCCAATTACTGCTGGACTTGGCCGCCCGGGGGGTGCTGCGTGAGCAGGCATACGGCTGGGTGCAGCGCAACGCCATGCGGGCCTGGGAGACCGGGGAGAGTTTCCGCGACCTGGTCTACCTGGACAGTGATATATCTAACATACTGAGTCCAAAAGACTTAGAAAGCGTCTTTGCACTCGAACGCCAGCTCCGCTACGTGGACCGGATCTTCCAGCGGGTGTTCGGAGCCAAAACTTAACGCGTTTTTTCACTCGAAACTCCGAACAAAATCGGGTAGAATTGTAGGCATAAGGAGTCGTTGGGATGGCCGTTAGGCACAAGGCTGGCGTTCGCGAGCGAGCGCCCGGGCCGGAAGTAGCCCGCGTGTTGCTGATGGAAGACGACGTAACGGCTCGTCTGGCCCTCCAGGCAGTTTTGAAAGCGAGCGGCTATGCCGTGGATTCAGCCACTTCCGCGCCGGAAGCCATGGACAAGCTGGAGAAGGGCCCCTACGACTTGGTGCTGTGCGGGATGTGCGGGGACACTCGCGACGAGTGCCGCCGCGTGATTGGTCACGCCCGGGCTCAGGAGTATAAGCCTGCCACCGCCTACCTGACGGCTTCGGGCGGCGAGGGCAAGCGCCCCAAGTCCGGCCGCCTGTTGATTGAGACGCAGGAAGTGCCCGCACTGCTGACCAAGATTGCCGATCTACTAGCTGACCGGGCCGCCGGCCGCGAGCGCCGCAACATGCGCCGCCGGCGCAGCCTGGAGCTCCTCGGGGTCGCCAACTAGGCGTCCCGGACGCACCGCTTTCACCACCAAGACACCAAGGCGCCAAGAAAACCAAAAGGTGGTGAAAAGCTACCTTTGAACGCGCGCCGGAGTGCCTCCGCTGTTTTTGCTGCGCTGGGCGGCGTCCAGGAACGCGAAGATCTCCAGGGTTTCTTCGTTGGGCACCGGGGGCACGCCGGTCTGGAAAAACTGGATCACCTCGACCAGCAGCTTGCCGTAGTAGGCCCCTTTGTCGGGGCGGGATTGGCGGGCCTCGGTCGGGGTGTAGGCCACGCCGCCGTAAACCGAGGACCCTTTGCCGCGGGCGCAGCGCACCGTGCCGATGCGGCCGTCTTTCCAGCGACCCACCACCAGGTCGGCGTCCGGCGTCGAGGTGTTGGTCACCGATTCACACCCGGTTCCCATCAGCGTGTAGAGCATCTCGACGGCGTGGATCCCGTACCAGGAGAGTTCGAGCTGGTGGTGCGGCTCGAGCGGGCCCGGACCCCAGGTGAAGGCGCCGAGGATTGGGGGGGCCTTCAGTTGGACGGCCTGGTCGCTGTAGCGGAGGCTGGAACTGGAGAACCAGGGCGTGCCGCTCGCCTTGGCCAGGCGCGCGATCTCTTTGGCGTCGGCGTAGGTGGAGGCCAGGGGCTTGTCGATGAAGACGCGCTTCTTGGCGGCCAGCACGGGCTTCGCCTGCTCGAGGTGGACGCGGCCGTCCACGCTTTCGAGCAGCACGGCATCCACCTTCTGGACGAGCGCCGGGATGTCGGGCACGATCTCCACCCCGTATTTGGTCTTCAGCGTTTCGGTGAATTTATCGAGGCGCGTGTAGCTCGATTCCACGTCCGGGCTGCCGCCGCGGTAGCCGGCTACCACCCGCGCGCCGGGGACGTGGTTCGGGTTCGACGCATTGTTGAGCAGCTCGGTGAAGGCGGTGACGTGCGAGGTGTCAAGGCCGATGATCCCCAATTTCAGATCAGCGGCCGGAGCAGCAGCCGCCAGCAACAGGATGGCAAGGATTCGAAGGGTCATGATGCGCATTGTACACTAGCGGCTTGGAACTCCACACACCGATTGCCTACCTGAAAGGCGTGGGTCCGGCACGAGCGAAAATGCTCGAGTCCAAGGGCATCTTCACGGTGGAGGACCTGCTGTACTACGTCCCGTTCCGCTACGAGGACCGCACCAACACCAAGCCCATCGCGCAGCTTGCTCCGGGGGAGATGGCCACGGTGGTGGCCGAGATCGCCTCGGCTAACCCGGTACGCTTTCGCCGCAGCGGCCTGCGCGCCTTCGAGGCGCGTGCCCGCGACGGCTCCGGCGAAACGCTGCTGTGCAAATGGTTTCGCAGCGACTACCTGGCGGGCATCCTCACGCCCGGCCAGCGGGTCGCCTTTTACGGCAAGATCGAGTACGACAGCTACGC
>JACQDI010000330.1 GCA_016201195.1 Acidobacteriota bacterium
CTTTCGACCACCCAGCGCATCCTTTATTGGGGCCAGGAGTACCGCAACAGCTACCCGCTGGGGCACATGGCATTTCTGAACATCAAGGCCCAGGTGCCGCCATCGTTCACCAGCGTTCCCGGAAGCAACTCGTCCTACGATTTTCCGCTCAACACCATGGCTGCGCTCGAAGCGCGCAAGCAAGGCGGCCTGGTGAGCTATGTCCACCCGGTAGGCGGGCAGATACGCGATGTGTTCGACACCTCGCTAGGGGCCAAGGAGAGCCCGGTCGGAGCGGCCCTCGGCGCCATGGATGCGATCGACATCCTGCCCTTCGGGGAGGCCGCCTACGAGCTGTGGTACCGCTTCCTCAACGCCGGATTCAAGATCGCCGCCGGCGCGGGCACCGACGTGTTCACCAACTGGCGGGGGATCAACAATATTCCCGGCGGAGCGCGAGAATATGTCGATGTCGGATCTACAATGACCTGGGATCGCTGGATTGCCCGCTACCGCGAAGGCCGGAACTTCGTCACCAACGGACCGCTCCTTAGCTTTACCGTCAACGGAGAGCCGCTGGGCACGGAGATCAAGGTGCCCGCCGGCCAGGCTTACCGGGCGCGCCTGGTCGCCGACGTCACCGCCCGGTCGCCGCTCGACCTGGTCGAGATCATCCAGAACGGGAAGGTGATTGAGAGCAACCAGCTCAGCGGCGAGGCTCGCGACGTGCGTGAAGCCCGTCTCGAGAAGGAAGTTTCCGTCGAGTCGAGTTGCTGGTTCGCGGTGCGGGTACGCGGGCAGCCGGCCCGCGGCATTCCCAGCGGCGGCATCCCCCGGGCGCATTCCAGCGCCATCTACGTCACCGTCGGCGGCCGGCCGGCGCTGGTCCATGAGGATGTCGAGCTGATGATCCGCTGGATCGACCGGCTTCAGAACCTGCTCGAAGAGCGCAACACAAAGAGGCTCGGCCTCACTTCGAACCGAAGGTGCAGTCAAGGACGGCGCGGACAATACCACGCGTCGTCGTAGGTAAGGGGCCGGCCGTGGCGGACATAGTACCGCTGAAGGGCAAGCCTACCGTCACTATACAGCACTGGCGGCGGCGAGCAAAAATTGCACACCCGCCCCCAGCCGGCTGCTCATAAGTGCCTGACTTGCAGGCAATTGTCGGTGGCCGTACAATTGCAGTACGGCTTGGCAGGAGGTGAGCCTTATGGTTTCGTGGCGCACTATGATCGCTCCATTCCTCTTGCCTGTGGCTCTGCTCGCCACCGCGAATGGCGGTCCTTGGGGGCGGACCGGAGCCTTCGGCGAGCCGACCTGCGAGAGCTCGGGATGCCATCGCAACGAGCCGCTGGGTCCCGGCCGGGGGACGGTGACCATCGACGTCGGCCCTTACGTGCCGGGCGAAAAGCAGCGGGTGCGCGTGACCATCGCCGACGCGGCCGCCTCGGCGTGGGGCTATCAATTGTCGGCCCGCTTGGCCCGCAACACGCAGCAGCCGGCGGGAACGTTCTCGATTGCGCAAAGCGGCGGGGCAGACGATCTGTTTTCCTGGATCCACTGCGCCAGCGGAAGTCTGCCGCCCTGCGGCAGCAGCGAAATCCAATACGTAACCCACACCTCGGTGGGGTCGCGGTTGAATACGCGATCCGGGTTTACGACTTTCTTCATTGACTGGACTGCGCCCTCGGATAACGTCGGGGACATCATCTTCGCCGCCGCCGGGCTGGCCGCCGACGGCGACCAGGGAACCAACGGGGATCGTACTTATACGACCACCGTGCTCTCGCTCTACGCCCCGAGCAACCAGCCGACGCTGCGCGACGGCGGCGTGGTCAACGCGGCGAGCTTCGCCCAGGGCGCCCCCGTTTCGCCCGGGACTCTGGTCAGCCTGTTCGGGGACAAGCTGGGACCTCCCAACTTTTCCCGCATCGTGGCCCGGAGCGATCTTGATCCGGTCACCGGCAAGCTGCCCCTCGAGCTGAACCGCATCGGCGTCGACTTCTTCGCGCCCGGACAGGACCCGGTGCCAGCTTACATGCTGTTTGTGAGTGACAGGCAGCTCAATGTGCAAGTGCCAGCGCTGGCGGTGACGCTTCCGGCGCGGGTGGAGGTGCAGCCGGTTTTCAATCGGGGGCAGGGTCGGAACGAGGTGCGAGGCAACCGGGTGACGGTAAACGTGCAGGGCGTCTCACCTGCGCTGTTTACCTTCCCAGACGGAAAAAGCGCCGCGGCAGTCGATCAGGGCGGAGTGCCCATCGGCCGCGTGGGGCTGTTTCCCAACTCCCGGCCCGCGCGCAGCGGCGATGTGATCCTGGTGTACGGGACCGGCTTCGGCGCTTCCACTCCGCCGGTGGAGCCAGGGGTGCTGGCGACCGGGGTGGCCTTGCTTAACGCCACCGTTTCGGTGCGTCTCGGCACCCAGTTCCTCGCGTCCTCGAATGTCCTCTACGCCGGAGCGGCCCCCAGCTTCGCCGGGTTGCAGCAGTTCAATATCCGAATTCCGACTGGCCTCGGCAGCGGTGACCTGCCCCTCGTGATCAGCGCCGGCCCGTTCGACAGCCAGCCTGGGGTGACGCTTCGCGTCGAGGGGCCGTAAAGGCTCGCGTCTTACGGTGCCTCTATAAGCACCAACCCCACCGCGCGATCCCCCGCGTAGGCCGTGGCCAGGATTGTGTTGGCGTTCTGATTGCGGTCAAAGATCACCCGTGCCTGTCCCTGACCCCCAGCACCGCCCCCAGCGGCGGCCGGCGCTCCCAGCGCCTGCACCCCCTCGGGATTGGGAACCGCGGTCACCGCGCCGCTCGCGGGGTCGAAGATCACCACTTGGGATCCATCCGCTTTCATGCCTCTGGCGGTGAGCTTGCGCGTGGCGGTCTGCATGGCCGGATTAGCCAGCCGCGCGAACCCTTCGGGCGCCGGAAACAGTTGCCCGGTCCCCTTGGCCAGGTCGAACAGGATCAGGCCCTCGTCGCCCGGCTGGCGGTTGGAGGCCAGGGCCAGCAACTGCCCGGTTTCCGCAATCGGCTGCACCCCAGCGAACGCGGTCGCCCCGCGCGGCGTGTCCAGCTTGCGCACGGTGTCGCTGGCCGGATCGTAGACGAACAAGGAGCTGGCGTTCTGCTGGGTCACGCGATCCGCGTTGGCGCCGTAGATGTAGTCATGCAGTATACCCAAAGAGCTGACCTCGACCGTGCCGCTGCCGGGCCAGACCTGTCGGGCCAGGACGGAGGCGGCCAAGTCCAGGGTGAGCAGGGCGGTGGAGGCGCAGGGTGTGGTGGCCGCCGTTTCCACGCGGTCGGTCGCCGCCACGGCGACCTTGCGGCCTAGGGCCAGGTTAAACAGGCGCAACTGCGGCGAGCAAGCGGCGGCATAGAAGCCGGAAGGGAAATCCTGGGCCTGCCGCGTCACGCTGTCGATGTTGAAAATCGCCAGGGCGTGCTTGCTGCCGTCGGCGGCTCGGGCCAATACGATCACGCGGCCCGACTGGCCGTCGTAGACCGCGCCCTCCCGCGGCAGGATCGCCCCGCCCACCGCGCCCGCCCCGCCGGGGCCACCTCCGCCACCCGGAGGCGCCTGGGGCCGCGGCGGGAGCAACGGCAGGTAGCCGTCCGGGAAGGCGATCTTTGCGGCTACGTCTCCAGTGGATGCCAGCACCACCAGCAGCGCCCGCTGCGGATTCGTGTCGCTGTCGGCGAGCACCACCGCAGTCCGGTTTCCGGGCAGGCGCACCGCCTGAGAAACCACTTGGGTCAGCCCGTCCACGTTCAGGCCCGCTGCACCCCCGCCGCCAAGACCGCCCGCCGGCCCTCCCTGCGTCACCTGCACCTCGCCGGTATCGGTGTTGATCAAGGCTACCCGCGGCGAATCCCCCGGCAAAAGAGCCGTCAGGCCGCGCCCTCCTTGCGCCCCGGTGGCCGTCAAGATCGAGGCTGGGGCGGGGAGGTCCACGATGAGCCGGCGGCCAGTGACCGGATCCAAAATCAGCACCTTCGAGCTGATCCCGGCCGCAGGGGTTCCCACCGGCGGTCCCACGAGCGCCGCCAGCTTCGTCGAGTCGTTCTCGGAGACGAACGGGGTTTGCGCGTTGGGGGCCGAGGCTACCAGGCAGTCCGAGATCGGCGTGGTCTGGTTGCGGCGGAAGTCCAGCACGTACACGTTCTGGTAGCATCCGTCGCCGCCCCTCGGCCCGTTCACGACCACCGTGCTGGCGTTGAGCGCGGTGTCCGTGACGCCGGTGAAGGTTGTGGCGTCTTGGGGCGCCCGCAGGAAGCGCACCCGCGGCTTGGCCGGCGAACCCAGCGCCAGCCGGTTGGCCATCTGATTCGCCGAAAAATACTGGAGTACGTCGCCTTCGGCCGCCTGGTCGGGGAGCTGCAAATTGATCTGAAACAAACCCACGAAGCCGGGCGCCAAGCCGGCAAACAACACCTGCGCCGGGAAGCCGCCGACCGCAGCCCGCTGGTTGCGTGACGCTCGCGCCAGCGGATCTGACGGCCCGGCCGCGCCGCTGGCCACGGTCGCGTTGACCGGCCCCAGCCCGCTCGCGTAGAGCACCAAAACATCGCCGCCCACCGGCGGATTGTCCGGGCCGACCAGCTTTCCGTTGGCCGC
>JACQDI010000335.1 GCA_016201195.1 Acidobacteriota bacterium
CCATCCAGTTGCCCGCCGGGTCCTCGGCGAAGAACCTCATGTGCTCCGGGTTCACGTAGAACATGATTCCTCCGACCACGATCGGAATCAGAAAGAGCACCAGGCCCGACATCCGGCCCTGCGCGCTGATGGTGCGGATCTCGCGGCGCAGCTTGAACCGCTCCCGGATCAGGCCTGCCAGCTTGTCCAGGATCTCGGCCAGGTTGCCGCCGGTCCGCTTTTGCAACAGCACGGCGGAGACAAAAAACCGCACGTCGATCAACGGCACGCGCGTGCCCAGCTTTTCCAGGGCCAGGTCCAGCGGCAGGCCCAGGTTCTGCTCGTCGAACGTCTTGCGGAATTCACCACCCAGCGGATCGGCGAACTCCTGGTGCAGCATCTCCAGGGAAACCGAAAAGGCGTGCCCGGCGCGCATGGAGCGGGACACAAACTCCAAAGCGTCCGGAAACTGTTCTTCGAACTTGCTCAGGCGCTTGGACGCGCGCCGCCGGATATAGATCAGCGGTCCCAGTCCGAAGACAACCCCGGGAATCAAAGCGGCGATCTTGAAATACGGCAACGTGTACCAGGCAAGGTCAAACGTTCCGATGCCCAGTATCATCATCCCCAGCGCGGTGCGGCCCGAGCTCCAGCGCAAGCCGGCCTGCTCGATGTGCACCTTCAGTCGCGCATCGAGCCGCAGGGCGGAGAGCAAGCGGTCCACCAGGTTCCGCCGCTCTCCCTCCTCCTGGTGAAACAGCGGCTGGCCGGTGGCCGGTGGTCGTTCGGTTGGCACCCGCTCGAGCAAGCGGTCTTTCATCTTGGCGCTGTCGCGCTTTTCAAACACGCGGTTCATGACCAGAAAGAACCCCACAAAGGTGACCAGCACCACGATAAAGGCGATGATTACGATAGGCGGCATAGTAAGAACCAGAATTCAGAGGACAGAATGGCGGCTCCCGGGGTTGGTCCTCTGTCTTCTGTATTCTGCCTTTCTCAACTCACATCCACGGACTGCTCAAACAGGTCATGCGGCAGCGCAATTCCGGCGGCGCGGACCTTTTCGTAGAACTTGGGGCGGATCCCGGTGGCAGCGAAACGTCCCAGTGCTCGTCCTTCCGGTGAGATCCCGCGTTTTTCGAACACAAACAGGTCTTGCATGGTCACCACATCGACCTCCATGCCGGTCACCTCGGTGATGCTGATCACCCGGCGCGAGCCGTCACTGAGCCGGGCCACCTGCACAACCAAGTCGACCGCCGAGGCGATCTGCTGGCGGATGGCGTTCAGGTGCAGGTTCCCGTTGGCCATGGTCACCATCACCTCAAGACGGGTGATCACGTCCCGCGTGGCGTTGGCGTGCACGGTGGTCATCGAGCCGTCGTGGCCGGTGTTCATGGCCTGCAGCATGTCCAGCGCTTCCTCCCCGCGGCACTCCCCGATGATGATCCGGTCTGGCCGCATGCGGAGGCTGTTGATCAGCAACTCCCGCTGGCGGATGGCGCCCTCGCCCTCGAGGTTGGCCGGGCGCGTCTCCAGTCGCGCCAGGTGCGGCTGCTTCAACTGCAACTCGGCGGCGTCCTCGATAGTCACCACCCGCTCCTTGGGGGAAATGAACGCCGACAGGGCGTTGAGCATGGTCGTCTTGCCGGAGCCGGTTCCTCCGGCGACGATGAGGTTCAGCCGCGCCTTCACCGCCGCCTCCAGCAGCTCCAGCATCCCCTGCGTCATCGATCCGCGAGCTACCAAGTCGGCCGGCATCAGCTTGTCGGTACCGAACCGCCGAATCGACAGCAGCGGCCCGTCCACCGCCAGCGGCGGGATGATGGCGTTCACGCGCGAGCCATCCGACAACCGCGCGTCCACCATCGGCGACGACTCGTCCACCCGCCGCCCCACCTGGCTGACGATCTTGTCGATGATCCGCAGCAGGTGCTGGTCGTCCTTGAAGGTGACGCTGGTCAGCTCCAGTTGCCCCTTGCGCTCCACGTACACCTGCTTGTGTGTGTTCACCAGAATGTCGCTGATGCCCGGATCCTGCAGCAGCGGCTCGAGCGGACCCAGTCCGAACACCTCGTCCAGGACCTCTTCCGAGATCTGCTGGCGCTCGATCGAGCTCAACAGGGTCTGCTCGCCGTCGAGCAGCGACATCAGCGCCGAGCGCACCTCGTTGCGCAGTTTCTGGTTGTCGATGGAGGACAGCGCTTCCAGGTTGATCTTGTCCAGCAGCTTGCGGTGGAGCGTGAACTTCAGCTCCTGGTACTCCGGACTCAGGGTATGCTTGCTGCGTCCTGCGCTCCGCCGCAGCCGTTGTTCCCAGCTCAGTTCTCCCGGCCGGCTGGTTTCCACGATTGGCATGATCTTTCTCCCATTTTCGATTCGCACCCGAAGACTCAGCTCTCGCTGATCAGCTTTCGTTGAACAACGTCTTCAGCCCCACCATCGAGGTTTTCTTGCGGGCTCCCGCCGGCGGCCCGAACAGACTGTCGGAGAACTTTCGGTAAGCGCCTCCCAAATCAGAGTTCTCGGCCACCGGCTTGCCTTCGGTCAAAGAGCGGCGAACGCTGGCGCTGTCGTTAGGAAACGTGGCGTAAATAGGAAACCGGAAGATCTTTTCCATGTCGCTGAGGCTCAGCTCTTCCCGCCTCTCCAGCCGGTTCACCAGCACCCGCACCTGCCCCTTTTGAAATCCCAAATCCTCGAGCACTGCCAGGGTCTTCCGGGCCAGGAACAGAGTCGGCAACTCGGGGTTGGACACCAGGAATACCTGGTCAGCCTCTTTCAGCGTGGCCAGAGACAGCTTTTCGGAGATGGAGGCCAGGTCCACCACCACGCAGTCGTAGCGGGAACGGGCGTATTCCAGGCATTCATGCACGCGGTACGCCTCCAGTTGCGGGGCGTAGGGTTTTTCCGGCGACGCCAAAATGTCCATCCCCTCGAAGGAAACCACCAGGGATCCCCACAGGCTGTCATCGAGCTGGTGGGAATGCTGGATCGCGTCCAGCAGGCTGTAGTTGTGGTTCAGCTTGAACAGGAACCCCGCCGTGCCTGCGGCCAGGTCGAAATCAGCCAGCAACACTCGCCTCTGGCTGGCGCGGCTGATGCGGTGGGCCACGTTGGCCGCCAGCGTCGTGGCCCCGCTGCCTCCTTTGGCCGGCACAAAGGCGATCAGCTTACCCCGGGTCTGCGCCCGGCGCCCGCCCGACTCCTTGCGGCGCACCAGCCGCATGATCGCCTGCTCCGCTTCCGCTTCCTTGAACGGGGCATGAAGAAACTCCGCCACCCCCCGGCGCAGGCACTGCAGGATGGTTTCCGGATCGTTGGAGCTGTGCAGCCCGATCACCGACAGCCCGGAATGGGCGGCCACGACGTGCGAGAGCAAGGCTAACGCCGTGGTCCGGTCCGATCCCACCTCCAGCACCGCAACGTCCGGCTGCACCTGGTTCAGCCGCTGATCAAGCGCCGGCGCCGTCGGGTATTCCTTCAGGTCGGCGACTATACTCAGCGTCTTCAGCTCGGCGATGGTGTTTGAAAACTGCTGGGCCAGCGTCCGGTCGGGGCAGATCAACACGGCCTGCAGCTCGGTGCGTTTTCCGGTCGCGATCATGGCTTCTTACCCGCCGCCCCCGGCAATGGCTGGAACGGCGTATCCACCGACACCGCCGCCGGACGGACCCCGTTAGCCGGGCCGGGAATCTCCGGCGTCACCACCACCAGCAGCTCCGAGTTGTTCTTGCCGGTCGAGCGGCTCTTGAACAGGTTGCCGAGCAAGGGGATGGCGGCCAGGCCGGGAATCTTTTGCAGCGACTCGGTGACCCGCTGGTCGAGCAGGCCGGCAATGGCGAAGCTCTGGCCCAGCTCCAGCTCTACGTCGGCCTCTACCCGGCGCGTGGAGATGGCCGGGATCAGAAAACCGGAGATGCTCAAGGCATTGCTGTAATCGAGCGCGCTCACCTCCGGCCGCACGTGCAGCCGGATCGAGTGATGCGCCGTCAACTGCGGCAAAAAGCTGACCCGCACCCCAAACTCCCGGAACTGAATCGTCACCGCGCCGGCGTTGCCGCCCCCTTGCAGCACCGGAAACGGAAACTCGCCTCCAGCCAGAAACGTCGCCTCCCGGCCGTTGGACGTGATCAGGTTGGGCTCGGCCAGGATCTGGAGCACGTTGCGACCCTGCAGCGCCTTTAACAACACCGCCAGATTCAGGTCCGGGCGGAAGGCGAAGACGCTCAGCAGGTCGTTCAACGTGAAGTCGGTGGTGCTGCCGGTAAGCCGCGCCCCGATGCGTCCCTGGACCGAGCCCACCCGCGGAGGCGAGAACTGCTCGGTGCTCACCGACCCGGGCGTGTTCAGCGCCCCGGTCGACAGCAGGTTGACCCCGTGCTGGGTCAGGTATCCCCGGTCGATCTCGGCAAACTTGATGCGCAGCAGGATCTGCTTTTCGGCGCCCGCCGGCAGCACCGTCAAGTGGTTGATCACCGTCTTGGCGCCCGAAGCGGCCATCGCCGCCGCCCGCTCGGCCACCAAGGCCGAAGAAACCTCCCCGGTCAGGATCAACGTGTCCTTGCCCGGACGGAGCCGGATCTTCTCTCCGGTAAATGTCTCGTTGATCTGCCGCTGGATCGGCTCCGCGTTCAGATCCACGGTGACGGTAAACATTTCCCGCGCGCCGGCTTTGGACCACACGATCAGGCTGGTGGTCCCGGCCGACTTGCCGTTGAGCACCAGCTCGCGCGTCGAAACCGCCACCGCGTCCACTACCTCCGGGTTGGCCACCGAAACCCGAACGATCTCCTCGGGGTGCTCGAGCACCACCGACCGCCCGATCAGAACCCGGATCTCGTTGGGTTTTTCCGCAGCGGTCTGGGGCGCTCCGCGGGCGATGCCGACAGTCATCCCCAGAGCCGCCAGCACGGCCAGGGCCGCCGCGCAGAACGCGGCCAGCCACGGCCGCCCGGCCGCAGCTCCCTTCGAAACCGCGTTTCGAATTCCCATGTGCTGTGTCCTACCTGTAGATGGCAGGAATGACTTCCACGCTCTTCTTGTCGGCGCGAATCATCTCGATCTGGGGCGGAGGAGGCGGGGCCGCCTGTGGCGCGGGCGGCGCCAGTTTCACGGTCACCGGGCGCGGCCGCGGCTTGGCTTCGGGAGCCGTCTTGGCCACCCCGCCAAAGAGTTCGTTGCTGCGCGCTCCTCCCCCCGCCGAGGGCTCGAGGTCCGTGTTGTTGCGCAGCGCCAGTTGAATCCGCCCCTCGCCCGAGGCGAGGGTCAGGATCTCGCCCTGCTGCGGCGTCACCAGCAGCGTCACCACCGCCACATTCTGCGCCGCCCCCTTGGCATCCGGCTGGATGTTGGCCCCCGCCGACAGTACCTGAATGTTGGACAGGATCGTCCTGGTCACCGGCCCGGCCAGCGCCTCGGGCCCGCGCGGCACCCCGCTCACCAGCACGTCCACGCGCGAGCCCGGCAGCACGAAGCCGGCCACGGCGATCACGTCGTTGACCCGCACCGAAACCGCCCGCATCCCCGGCGGGATGCTCGGAGACAGCCCCAGCCCGCTCCCCTTCATCGCCAGGCGGCCCGCCAGCACCGGCTCGTCCACCAGCAGGTTACTGATCGCCACCCGGTCCACCACCTCGTCGATCTTGTGGAAGGCCCCGGGCGGGATGTTGTCCACCGGCCAGGCCACCATCTTCAGGTCGCCGGCCTTGATCACCACCCCCAAAGCCACCGGCGCGGTGGTCACCACGACCTCTTTGGTTTCCACCTTGCCCCGCCGGGGACGCCCCGCCGAGGTGGTTACCTGATAAAAAATCCCGGAAACTACCAGCGCCAACAAAGCCGCCAGCCCCAACACGGTCAGGAATCGTTTGTTCATCACCGCTTTTATCGGCGCAAACGGCGGGGGGGATTATAGCGCTCCGAAAATCATTGTCAGGACCAAAAACTCAATAAGGTCCCGATAAGAATCGAGGGGGCATAGGGTATAGTCTCAGCTCCTGCGGCCACGGCCGCGCCCGGGCGGCGCCGCCGGCCGCTGCGCCTCCAGCCAATCCAGGCGAGTTTTCCGCACGCCGCCACGGCTCCGATGATGGCCGTCCACAGGGTTGCCACCAGGATCTGCGGCGTCCCCAGGCAGCCTCCCATGGCCGCCATCAGCTTGATATCGCCCCCGCCCATGCCGCCCAACAGATAAAAAATCAAAAAAATCGCGAAGCCCGCCGCGGTCCCCGCCAGCCAGCCCAACGGTCCTCGCGCCCAGCCCCGCCGCCCGATCTGGATCGCCAGGCCGGCGAGCAGCCCGGCTACCACCGTGTGGTTCGAAATCCGGCGCCGCCACAGGTCTTCCGCCGTCGCCGCCACGCCCAGCACGAGACAGACCGCAAACTGCACACGCCACCTTCTCTCGCCCGCCGTCGGCCGCTCAGCCGTTGCTTTCGGCCAGCTTGCTGGCCAGGCGAGAGTAAATGGTCGACATGCTGGCGGTCACACTGGGGAAGAAAACCCCCGCCGCCACGGCCACGAAGCCCGCCAGCAGCGCGTACTCGGCCGGATCCTGCCCGCTGGTGTCAATCCGGATCCGCAGCTTGCAGATCGCTTGCTCCCACTTGC